>CAMNCH010000048.1 GCA_946534145.1 uncultured Lachnospiraceae bacterium | reverse complement strand
GTGGTGCGAAGAAGCAAGAAAGATGCTATAGAAAAGACCGTCGGGAAACCGGCGGCCTTTCTATGTGGGGGAGAACTTATAAATAATCCTTTTTTATAACTTCAAAGCACATTCGCCCGTTGTGATACGGGCATTTCCAGGGTTCTGCGATAGGAAGGGGCTTTTCGACGTTGCCGGATTTGTTGACGCAGTAGAACCATTCGCCGGTGCCCTCGGGGCGTGTGTCGATAATGTGGGCTTTAATAAACATCCACACTTTTTTGGCGGCTATCAGGTAATCCGGGCTGCCGGTTTTTTCGTATTGATTCAGAAATCCCAGGACTGTTTCCGCCTGAACCCACCAGATACGGTTCTCGTCTATGTATCCTTTGTCACATTCGTTGGCAAGAGAGTGACCGTCAAAAGCAGTTATGTAAACCTGATGGCACATTTCTTCCGTAATCGGATAGATTAATTCTTTGTACTCGTCTTCATCGAGCACCTTCACCGTTTTGTCGATGAGCCAGGAGGTTTCGATGTCGTGACCGTAGGAGTAGAGGTCTATTAGGCTGTTGTAAGCCTTGTCAAAGAAAACTTCCTGATGCTTTTTTTCTCTGTTATAGATTTTATCTGTAATAATCCGCAGTATTTTCTCAAGTTTTTCTTTTACAACCGAATCTTTCGAAGCTCTGTAGAGCTCCGTATAACCTTCCGCAACGTGCAGGAGAGTGTTCATGGTTTTTTCGGCCATTACACCGTTTTCCGAAAGGGCATCGTTGCGGCTTACCTGAAATTCCCTCGTGAATTCCTCCATATAGCCGTATTCGTCCTTACACTTGGATTCCACGGTATTAAAGATATCAAGGGCCAAAGAAAGGGCTTCTTTATCCCCGGAGGCAAGATAGTAAGAGGAGAGTCCGTATATTGCAAATACCTGATTGTAGGTGTGCTTCATGGAGGTTTTAACGGTTCCGTCGCAATTTACGGACCAGTAGACTCCGCCGAATTCTTTGTCATAGAAGTGTTCTTTTAAAAACTCATAACCGTGACGGGCGTATTCGAGGAGAGAAGGGTCTTTCAGGAGCAGGTAGGCGTTAGAAAAGAACCAGATTATTCGACTGTTTAAAATGCAGCCTTTTTCATAGTCTTTTTCGATGGTGCCATTATAATCCACATATCCGTAAAAGCCGCCGAATTCTTCGTCTTTTAACTTTTTCCAGAAAGGAATAAGGTCATTTGTCAGATGATTTGTTATTTCTTTTTTCATACTCATAATAAATCTCCTTATCCCTTAACCGCTCCGGCGGTAAGGCCTGAGTAAATCTGCTTCTGGCAGCTTATAAAGACGATGAGGGCCGGAAGTATGGAAATAATGAGGCCTGCGCAGATTAAGTTGTATTTGCTGCCGAGTGGCCCCACAAAGGTGTAAAGCGATGTGGCAACGGTAGGGTATAATTTTTTGTCCTGAAGATAAAGGCTTGCGCCGTAATACTCGTTGTAGGTGCCGACACCCTTAAGAATGCAGGAAGTTACGATGGCAGGCTTAAGAAGCGGAAAAAGAATCTTGTAAAAAATCGAGAAATAATTGGCTCCGTCCATAATGGCCGACTCATCAAGGGACTTGTCGATGTTTTCGAAAAACTGAATGTAGATGTAAATGGATATTACATCAGTTCCGCAGATCATTATGATGTAGCCGGGAATCGAGTTTATGAAGTTAAGTTTTGTCATAATCTCATAAACGGAAATCTGCATGGCAACACCGGGGAGCAGACTTGCAAAAAGAAACAGATTCCTGATAAGTGTATTTCCGGTAAAAGAAAACCTGTTAAGCACATAAGCAAGCTGGGTTCCGATGATAGTGCTTATTACGAGTACGCATATGAGTATTATGGTTGAATTGATGAAAGCCCGTCCCATGTTGGCCTGCTTGAAAGCGCTTGAGAAATTCTCAAAATTAAGCCATGAGGAGGGAAGAGTCATAACGTTTGTGGAGTTGTATTCTTTGTCCGTCTTAAAGGCGGTAATCAGGCAGGACACCACCGGAAGGACTGAGATAAAGGAAAAAAGAATGAGAGTAAAGTATTTAAATACAGTCAGTATTATTTTCTTTATATACATTAATATGTTCATTGCCGTGGACCTTCCTTAAAATTTCGATGCTTTGTCGGCGAGACGCTTGGCTTTTGAGTCGACCGGTGGCTCACCGTCGGTGAATACGTACTTAAAAAGAAGCCGTTGAATAATGGTTGCTATAAATATGATTACGAGCAGTACTATTGCCATGGCGGAAGCCAGACCGACTTTCTGTTGCGTATGGGCGATTTCGTGCATTACCACGAAGTACGTGCCTGTACCGTTGGCGCCGGATGTTATTACGTAAGGAGGCTCAAATGCGCTTAAAGAACCTGAAATCGAAAGGATTACGTTTAACAAAATAATGGTTTTAATGCTTGGAAGTATAATGTATCTAAACTGCTGGAACTTGCCGGCGCCGTCAAGCATTGCAGCTTCGTAGAGTTCTGAATCAACGGACATAATGGCACCGATGAAGAGTACCATATTCTGACCGAAATATCTCCACACGGAGGTGCCCACCAGGGAGAAGTTGTTGATTCTTTGGTCCTTAAGCCAGTAGGGAAGGTTCTCAAGATTGAATCCGCACCAGGAGAGAACCGTATCGAACACGAAACCTCTGGTATAGAAGAATTTAAAGATAAAGCCGATGGCTATACCGTTTATGAGATAGGGAAAGAACATAAGTCCCTTAAATACTGCACCGCCACGGGTTTTAAAGCTTAAGATGGTGGCAAAATAAAGTGCGATGCCAAGCTGCACAACGGACCCGAGCATGTAGTAAAGACTCAGTCGAAGAGCTTTAAAGCAGTCGTCACGGGTAAATACTTTAATATAGTTTTTTAGGCCCACAAACTTCTTGGCGCCCACGTATTTCATGTCGTAGAAACTGAAGGACACCATTTTTCCGAAGGGCAGATATGTAAACACAAATAAAAGCAATAAAGGTATTGCCATAAAGGCGGTGATTACCAAAACCTTTTGCCCGTCTCTTGAATTTATCCACTCCTTGAATGTTCTTTTTTTCTTTTTCGCTTTTACTTTTGTCTGCATAAATAACCCCTTAAAAAATCGGGGAGAGATTGACTCTCCCCGAAAGATGATTTGTAGAAATTTTAGTACTTAACTTCGATACCAAGTTCTGTCTGAGCGTCGTTCCATGCTTTTGTCCAGTCATCAAAGATGTCATCAAGAGTCTCTGAACCGGTAACGCCTGCTTCAATGATTCTCTGTACTTTGCTGTTTCCGCCTGCGTTAAAAGAAAGCTCGGATTCGTTGTTCATGTCGTTTAACAAGGTTTCTTCGCCATCAAGAGCGGGCTGGTCGGATAAAACTTCACAGCCGTCGAATGCGGAGTACATGTCAGGGTTCTTGCCGCCCTTAACTACGGTGTAGCCGCCTTCGTTGTAGCACCAGTTGGAGCGTTCGGTCATCCACTTAACGAAGATGAGAGAAGCAAGTTTGTTTTCGTCGGAAGACTTAACATTGATTGCATAGTTGTAGTCGCCGCCTGCAAGAGCGTACTGAGTGCCGTTTACGGTGATGGGGAAAGGCATGTAGCCTACATCTTCGGGATGAGAATCTGCTTCCTGCATCTGAGCGTAAGCCCATGAACCGAGTACCATTGTTGCGATTTCGCCTCTGTTAAGCATACCCTTGGAACCTTCCCAGTCTGTGGTGGTGTAGTCATCTTCGATGAGACCGTCTTTGGATGCTTCGTAGAGGATTCTGTAAAGGTTGTAAGCGCCGGTGTCGTCGCCGGGATCGTCAAAAGGATTCTTTGTATGAACGAACTTCTGGTTCATGAAAGTGTCATCGCCGTTTGAAACTGAGCCGATGTATGCGTCCCATGCGCCCATGGTCCAGCCTGCTGCGTAGTTGGTGTAAAGAGGAATTGCATCGGTCTTTTCTTTGATGACCTTTAAGTCTGCCAGAAACTCAGTGGGAGTGGTGGGAAGCTTATCGATGCCGGCTGCCTTAAATACTGCCTTGTTGTAAAGAACTCCCTGAGCGTTGGCCATGTAGGGAATACCGTAGCAAAGTCCGTCAAACTTCCCGGAATCCACAAAGTTAAGAACTTCGGAAAGCTTGTCAAATGTGTCGAGGGGCATAAAGTAGTTCTGAAGCTCGGACTTGTCAACTGCGGGGATGAACATTACATCGCCCCAGTCGCCTGCGTTAAGCCTTAAGAGAGAATCTTCCGCATAGTCGGTGATTGCTTCCATGGTAACTGTGATGCCGGGGAATTCTTTGTTGAATTCGGCAACCATTTTGTCCATGGTTCCGTCTGCCGCACGGTCTGTTTTGTGGTGAATGAATTTGATGGAAGCTTTTGTGTCCTTGTAGTCATCAAGGTTTAATTCGGTGTAAGAGGGAACGGCGTCGGTTCCTACGGTTACGGGTTCGCTTCCCTTAGAATCGGTTGAAGATACAACCGCTTTGTCGCTTGAAGCGGGAGCCTCTTTACTGTCGCATGCTGCCAAAGAAAGTGTGCAGGTGAGAGCCAGCAAGAGAGCTAAAAGTTTTTTCTTTTTCATAATAACCTCCTAATGTGTTTTTGCTTCGTTACCCGCTTGGTAACTTAAAATTATTATAGGTGCTACTTAAAATTAATCAATAAATAACAAGAAAAATTAAGCAGATTCTACTAAATGGACAAAGGAAGTTAATTAAATTTAAGCGATATAAACAAAAAAACCACCGTTTTATTAAGTAACAAAACGATGGTTTTTTGGTAAAACGTTTTAAGTTAAAAGCCCGTAAATAAGGGATTATTTGAGCCTTGAAACAGAATCCTTAAGAACTATTTTTCCGGGGATTTCTATGATGCCGTTTTTGTAGGATTCGTGTCCCATTTTTTTAATAAGACTGTTGATTGCTTTCTTGGCCATGTCCTTCATATTGACGTCGAAAGTGGTGATGTTTACATCTGAAGAAGGAGCAAAGTTGTAATTGTCAAAGCCTACGACGGAAACATCGCCCGGAACCGACAGCCCTTTAAGCTTAAGGGCTTTAACAAGTTCGCTGGCGGTTACGTCATTGTTGCAGGCAAAAGCGGTAGGCATGTCTTTGGGAAATTTGAAGTCCTTAAAGTCAAGTCTGTCGCCTGTTGCAAATACTCGGTCGTTGATTACATAGTCGGGTCTTGCTTCGATTGAATGCTCAAGGAGGGCTTTGCAATAGCCGAAGTATCTGTCGGTAATGGAATTGGTGCACATGAGAGTTCCGACATAAGCAATTTTGCGATGACCCATTTCTATTAAGTAATTGACGAGCCGGTACATTCCGAGGTAATTCTGGGATACTACGGCATCGCAGCTTTCTTTGTGGTCGTAAAAATCAAGGTAAAGGCAGGGAACCGTTATGGTTTCTTCAAGTTTATTTAAGTACTCGGAATTCATGGAGCCGATTATTACGAAACCGTCGGCCTTGTTGCCTTCGCAGAGCCTTGGTGTAACCAGATTTTTTTCGTCATCTCCGTTTATGATTTCAAGAAGGGTAAAGCATTCTCTTGAAATGGCTCTGGTAGCCACTTCCTGATACATCTGCCAGTAGAAGGACTGGGTCTGATCGAAGTATTTCTCCGAGATAAGGATTCCGATGTTGTAGGATTTGTTCTTTTTATAGGATTTGGGCGGTTTATAGTCCATTTCTTCCGCGAGTGCGCGAATCTTCTCACGCATGGCATCGGAAACACCCTCCTGCCCGGAGAGAGCCTTTGATACGGTAACGGCGCTTACACCCAGTTTCGCGCCTATGTCTGAAAGTTTGATTTTCTTTGCCATTTTTAGCCCCTTTAATATGATATTAGCATTATTTTAACTCTTAACTTAAAATTAAGCAAACTAAAATTAATTGGCGAATTATGAGTTTTTTTCGAGGCGCTGTAAGTGTATAATGTTTTAAGGAGGGTTAAATTATGGAACATGAGGTTACAAAAGCACAAAAACTCTTAAATGCACAGGGACTTATAAGCGAACCCGGATGGGCCAGAAGCGAGGTCTGGGAGTATAACAGGGAGAATATAAAGGCCCCCTGGTTTCGCCGCAAAGAATGGGACTATTATCTGTTTAATACAGAGGATTTTGCGGTTGCTTTTACCATTTCGGACCTTGGATATATAAGTCTGCTAAGCGCTTCATTTATCGATTTAAAAGAAGGTTGGGAGAAGACAGACTCGGAGCTGGGTGTATTTCCCGGGGGCAAGCGTTACGGACTCGGTACATCCACCAAAGATGCGGGAGCATCCTGCAGCACAAAGCGCCTTGAAATGGCTTTTGACAATGCTGAAGGCGGCCGCACCATATCCATGGAATTCAAGAATTTCTGCAAGGAAGGAATTACTTTCAACGCCGAACTTTTTGTCAAAGAACCCGACATGGAAGCGGTTTACATTGCAACACCCTGGAAAGAGAAGCCCACCGCTTTTTACTATAACTGCAAAAGAAACTGCCTCGAGGCAACGGGCGTAGTGAAACTTGGGGACAAAACCTATAAGATTGAGCCCGGCACCTGCTTTGGCGTCCTTGACTGGGGCAGAGGGGTGTGGACCTACGACAACACTTGGTTCTGGGGTACCGGAAGCGGAACCGTGAACGGCGAACTCTTCGGATTTAATTTGGGCTACGGATTCTCAGACAGATCCAGTGCTTCGGAAAACGGATTTTACTACAAGGGTAAGATACACAAACTTGAGACGGTTGAATTTAAGATTCCCACGGATGAAGCGGGTAAAAGAGAGTATTTGAAGCCCTGGACCGTGGATTCCGCCGACGGAAGATTTAAAGCGACCTTTGAGCCGATACTCGACCGCAGTAACTGCATGGACTTTAAGGTGATTATAAGCGACCAGCATCAGGTATTCGGAAGGTTAACCGGAACCGTCACCATGGACGACGGTGAAACCGTTGAATTCAAGGACTTTATCTGCGCCCTTGAGGTAGTAAGAAATAAATATTAAGTAATAAGGACAATTTTGTAATGACTGAGAAACTTTATGACAAAGATGCCTACGGGCATGAATTTACCGCCACGGTTTTAAACTGCGAGGAGGACAAAAAGGGCTTTAAAGTCGTGCTGGACAAGACTTTCTTTTTCCCGGAGGAAGGAGGACAGACTCCCGATACCGGCACTTTGGGCGGGCTTGAAGTGGTACACGTATCCATTAAGGATGACGTTATAACCCATTATCTTAATGAACCGCTTGAAGTAGGGGCGACAGTGACCGGCAAGGTTGATTTTGATCATAGATTTTTGAAGATGCAGATGCACAGTGCCGAGCATATTTTTTCGGGACTCGTCAATTCCCGCTTCGGATACAACAATGTGGGCTTTCATTTAAGCGACAATTCCGCCACCATGGACTACGACGGCAAATTCTCTTACGAAGAGGCCCTTGAACTCGAAAGAAAGGTCAATGAAATAATCGTGGAAGGCAGAAAGATTACCGCAGTATATCCTTCAAAAGAAGAACTTGCGGCTCTTTCTTACCGCTCCAAGAAAGAGCTTACGGGTCCGGTGCGAATAGTGACCGTTGAGGGTGTTGATGTATGCGCCTGCTGTGCCCCTCACGTAAGAAACACTTCTGAAATAGGCGTTTTTAAGATCACTTCATGGGAGAATTACAAGAGCGGAGTGCGCGTAAATTATCTGGCAGGCTTCAGAGCTATAGAGGATTACGAGCGCAGACTTTCTGACTTGAGAGAGATTTCAAGAACTCTTTCTTTTAAGCAAGGAGAAGAGCTTGCAGGTGTTGTTAAGCTTAGCAAAGACTTAAGTGACTTAAAGTACAAAGAAGTTGAACTTCGCAACAAATTTATTGACTTAAAGGTTAAGAGTGAAAAAACTGACGGAGAGAACGGCGTATGCATACTTCCTTCAGACTTTTCGTCCAATATGAAATATGCCTGCGATGCATTAAAAGAACTCTATCCCGGAGTAAGAACGGTTCTTTGCGGAAGCGACGAAGAAGGCTACAGATTTTACGCAGAGTCCGACACGTCGGATTTAACGGAATTGCTTAAATTGCTCAAGGAAAAATTCAATGTAAAAGGCGGGGGAAAAAAGAATGCCATACAGGGCACAATCCTTGCAAAATCGGGAGAAATTCGTAATTTTCTGTAATAGTCTGTTAATATGTTTTTGTAAAAATAAATTGGTAATATGAGCGTTATTTTTAATTTTTCATACAAATGCGAACAATTTGGTTTAATGTGTAGACAAAAGAGGGTATAATAAGCGTGTATGAGTTCCGAGAATGATATTTAAGGGCTTGGGGGAGCAAAAAATATCTGTTTAATCCGGAGGGTTACCAAAATGGCAAAGACAAAGGAATCAAAGAACTCGTCTAAGGTTGGATTTTTTAATTCAATCAAGTTTAAAGTGATATTAATCACGCTGCTTTCGGTTCTTGCTACTTTTTTTATCATTGAGCTCATTCTTTTGCCCAATACCAAGAACACCATAGCCAAGACCAATCAGAATTACCTTTATGATATGGCGGTTCAGACGGGCTCAAGACTCGACAAAGAATTTGATGTTGTGGGCTATGATGCAGCAATGACATATGAGGCGTTATCAAATATTTTCGCCGGTATGGGCATCATAGATATGAAGACCAGTTATATCTATGTTGTAGCTGCGGATTCCACCATGATGTATCACCCTACCAGGGAGAAAGTGGGAAGTCCAGTAACCAATGAAGTGGTTAAGGGTGTTGCGGAAGGCCTTGCCAAGGGGCAGAATTTTCCGCCCAAATTCGTTCAATATGTTTTTAAGGGCGCTGCCAAATATGCGGCTTATTACGTAGCTACGGATGAAGCTTCCGGTCAGAAGGCAATTGTTGTCGCCACTGTTGACGAAGCGGAGATTATGGCTTCCCAGAAGAAGCTTACTTTAACTTCAATTATAGTGGGCGTTATAGTTCTTATAGCGGCTGTGGGAGTCGGATTTGTTGTGGCTTCCCTTATTGCAACGCCTATTATCAGCATTACCAACGTTGTCAATAAAACGGGCAATCTTGACTTTACCAAAGACGATACGGTTATAAAGCTCAGCGACAGAAAAGACGAGACCGGACTTATGGCCAAAGCCGTTGCCGAGATGACCGGCAAGATGGTAAATGTTGTTTCGGATATCAAAGAGCAGGAAGAAGACTTAAAGAAAGCTTCCACCAATCTTAACGGTGCCGCTGCTGAAACTGCATCTACGGTTGAGCAGGTTGAAGCGGCAATCGGTGAAATTTCCGACGGAGCTACCAGCCAGGCCAACGAAACCCAGAAGGCTACCGAATCCATTATTCTTATGGGCAACATGATTGAGGAAACCAATGCCGAGGTTGAAAACCTTTCGGATACCGCTGCCGTTATGAAAGAAGCGGGAGATTCCGCTACAGAGACTCTGGCACAGCTTGAGCAGATTAATGCAAAGACCAGAGAGTCCATTGACCTTATCGTAGAGCAGACCAATACCACCAATACTTCAACGGGTAAGATTCGCGAAGCTACAGGTCTTATTACTTCTATCGCGGAAGAAACCAATCTTCTTTCTCTGAATGCATCCATTGAGGCCGCAAGAGCAGGTGAGCAGGGTAAGGGCTTTGCGGTTGTTGCTTCCCAGATTTCCAAGCTTGCGGAGCAGTCCAATGAATCCGCAAGGCAGATAGAGTCCATTATCGATGCGCTTATTTCGGATTCCGCAAAATCCGTTGAGACCATGGACGAAGTTCAGAAGATTATGGAAGAACAGTCCGAGAAGGTTGGTCAGGCGGTTGAAATGTTCGGAAAGGTCAAAGAAGGCATCAACACATCCATTAACGGTATTTCCAACATAGCCGAGAAGACGAAAAAGCTTGACGAGGAGAGAGTCAATGTGGTTGACGTAGTTCAAAACCTTACCGCCATTGCGCAAGAGAATGCCGCAAGCACCGAGGAAACCAGCGCATCCGTTACGGAGGTCAACAACGTTGTGCTTAACATTTCCAAGGATGCCAACGACCTTGATGAGATTGCGATTAAACTTAAAGAGCAGATAGATCTCTTCACAATTTAGGGCTTATGAAACTTTATAATCCCCGGTTTTTAAGGCCGGGGATTGTTTTAATAGTATGAGGTAAGAAATGGAGAACATTGAGGCTTTGACGGTTGACGGTTACATTTTCGCCAACAAAGAAGATGCGGAAATAGCCAAAAACGAGATTCGTAAAATCGAATACATCGAATCCCATACTGACATGACCAATATGGCCATAGTCAAGAGCATATACGAAAAGGCTTTGGCGGAACGTTATTTCCAGACTCCCATCGGCTTTGAATATCTCAGGGATTTACAGAAAATACTGGTGTCGGGAGGCTTGAAAGAAGAGCTTTTAAAGCCCATTCCTTTGTACACCACCTTTAAAAGAATCGATTTAAAGAACAGCGACTCCGTAAAAGTGCGAGTTACAAAAGCCGAAAAAAAGGAAATGTCTCTTCGCATGAAATACCGTAATGCGGTCCTTGCGGCGGTAATACTCGGAGTGCTGTGCCTTGCAATGCTTTTTATTACCCTTCATGGCACTACGCCGAATGCCTTAAATTACAAGAATGCCATTACCAATCAGTATGCTGAATGGGAGCAGGAACTTAAGGAAAGAGAAGCTGCCGTAAGGGAAAAAGAAAGAAGTCTGGATATTTCAAGGTAATTTTCACAGAATTGACATATTCTTTTGATAAACTGATTCAAAACGGCGAGGCAATATATAAATGGACAGATTAAAAGTACTTGTGGTGGACGACGAAGCCAGAATGAGGAAGCTTGTGAAAGACTTCCTTACCAAAAAAGATTTTGATGTTTATGAAGCGGGAGACGGAAAAGAAGCCCTTGATGTTTTTTACGGGCATCCCGATCTTTCCCTCATAATACTTGATGTGATGATGCCGGTTTTGGACGGCTGGCAGGTATTAAGGGAGATTCGAAGCGAGTCGAAGGTTCCCGTCATAATGCTTACTGCCAAGAGCCAGGAGCAGGACGAACTTCTGGGATTTGAACTGGGGGTGGACGAATATATTACGAAGCCCTTCAGCCCCAAGATTTTAACTGCACGAGTCGAGGCGCTTTTAAGAAGAACGGTGACAGAGGCTCACGAATCCGTTATGGAGCTTGGGGGCATAACCCTTGACAGGGGGGCTCACATAGTTAAGTGCGACGGCCGTGAAGTGGAACTGAGTTACAAAGAATTCGAACTTTTGCAGTATTTTATGGAGAATAAGGGCCTTGCCCTTTCGAGGGAAAAAATACTTAACGGAGTCTGGAATTACGATTATTTTGGGGACGCGCGTACCATCGACACACATGTTAAGAAACTAAGAAGCAAACTTGGCGATAAAGGGGATTTAATTAAAACGGTCTGGGGCATGGGATATAAGTTTGACGTATAGTCATTTCTCGGAGGATATTTCATGTACAACAAAGAACACGCGGAACACTTAATGGAGCAGTTTGCCGACAGAATTTCGGGCGGCGCTTTTGCATATAAAGAGTCGGGAAAGCATGAACTGTTATTTGCCAATAACAACGTAGTTCAGCTTTGCGAGTGCTCCGATTACGAGGATTTCTTTAAATTTACGGGGGAATCCTTCGACGGAATGATAGCCGAAGCTTCAAAAGAAGCGGTTATAAGAGAAATATCCTCGGAAATTCATTCTTTAAATAAAAATGCAGGCTATCTTTTCTTTAACATCCGGACCAAAAGAGGCGGAGTTCTTCCCGTCGAAGCCCACTGGAAAAATGTTTTTGATGCCGAAGAAGGTAATGTCGTATACGTTTTTTTGGTATCAAGAGAGTTCGAAGGGACGGAAAGCGGCATAGATCCTGTCACCGGTTTAATGGGCAAGTCCAAACTTAAAAGGCATGTGGAGGAGCTTCTTGAAAAGACCGGACGAAGCGACAGGACTCACTATGCAATAGTTTATTTTAATTTTGTAAATTTCAAGTTTCTAAACGTTACCCTCGGAGTCGAAGAGGGAGATAAATGCTTAAAGTGCATGTCCGAAATCATGGATGAAGTGTACGGAAAAGGTTTTGTTTCCAGACTTTCCGACGATCACTTTGCGGTGTTTGCAAAATTTGAGGACATTCATATTAAGACCAGGGAAGTTAAGACCAAATTCGACAAATTATACGGGGACAATTACGGCGTATCTCTAAAATGCGGTATTTACAAGTTCAGGCTTGATGAAAAGTTTGATTTTGAATCGGCGCTTTCTTTTGCCAAAATGGCCTGCGACTATATCAAGTACGATGCAAAGGCCGATATTGTGGACTATTCCGAAGGTATCGCAAAAAGCATGATTATTTCGGAATATGTCGTAAAAAATATAGATACCGCCATAAGCGAGGAGTGGCTTAAGGTGTACTACCAGCCGGTTGTCAGAACCCTTACGAAAGTGGTTTGCGGTGCAGAGTCATTGGTGCGCTGGATAGATCCGGAAGTTGGATTTTTGGCTCCCAATATGTTTATAGAAACTCTTGAAAAGAATCGACTTATTCATAAGCTTGACTGCTTTGTCGTCACAAAAGTTTTGAGGGATATTCGTGAAAGAATGGACAAGGGGCTTCCCGTGGTGCCCGTATCGGTTAATTTTTCCCGCCTTGACTTTATTATGTGCGACATGCTTGATTTTGTGGAAAAAGAAAGAAAAAAATACGATATTCCGACGGATTACATTCATGTGGAGATTACCGAGAGTATGATTGCTTCGGACGAAGAACTTATGAAGAACGTAATCGCCGAGTTCAGGGAAGCGGGCTACGAAGTCTGGATGGATGATTTCGGAAGCGGATATTCGTCATTAATGCTTTTAAAAGACTACGTATTTGACGTTGTTAAATTTGACATGCGTTTTCTTACTCCTTTTACCGAAAAGGCCAAAGACATTCTGAGAAATCTTGTGAGCATGTGCAAGGACATTGGAATAAGAACCCTGGCTGAAGGAGTGGAAAACAAAGAAGAAGTAGACTTTCTTCATTCTATAGGCTGCGGAAAAATTCAGGGCTATTACTACGGCAAACCTGAACCCGTAGACGATTTTTTTGCACACGCCAAAGAAAAAGAACTGGCTATAGAACCCCATGAAGACATGAAGTTCTATGATGCCGCCTGCCTCCACATAAGACCTACGGAAGAGCCTCTTGAGATTATTGAAGATGACGGTGAGAACATTCATACATTATTCATGAACGATTCTTATAAGAAGCAGATTTTTTCGGATCTTCCCGACATCGAAGAGGCGGACAGACGTATTTATCATACCGATTCGCCTTTGGTTAAAAAGTACAGATTGTATATTGATTCTCTGGAAGAAACGGGTAAGCCAGGAGAGTTCTTTTACACCGTCGGCGGTAACATCATGCACTTTGTGGGCGAGGTTATAGCAAGAAGCGGCGGCAGAAACATTCTTCGAGGCCGCATAGACAATCTCAATTTGGACAAAAATAAGGTGGAAGGTTCCAATTTAAGCAACAAGCTTAGAGAACTGAACCAGCTTTTTGACGTTGTTCATCTTATAAATGTAACCGACAGCACCTTCACACCTCTTTTGGGCAAGTACAAATACTTTGACGGCATTGCCAACGACGGTGCAGATATTAAGACTGTTTTCGATTCTTTTGAAGAGAGAATCTTTGCGCCTGAAAAGAAAAAATTCCGGGCTTACACAGATGTTTCGACTCTGGAAAAAAGACTTGAAAAGAGCGACGACGGTTACTTAAGCGAAATATTCGGTGTGCGTCAGGAAAACGGAGACTACAGGCTTGAGGAAATCTTTCTTTTGCCGGTTTCGGGAAGCAGAGGCAATGAGTTCCTGTTCTGCATGAAGTATTACATGAAGGCCGAACTCAATCCTTATGTGATAGATATGAACCGCGAAGCAAGAGATGAGTACGCCAAACTTTGGGACAACCTTATCTGGAACTCTCATCTTAAGTTTTACTGGAAAGACAGGAGTTTTAAGTACAGAGGCGTAAGCCAGGCGTTTCTTGACTTCTTTGAATTTGATTCTCCCGCGGACGTAATGGGCAAGACTGACAGAGACCTTGACCTTGTGGTTGATATCGATGCCTATGAAAAAGGAGAAAAAAGAATCATAAATTCCGGCGGAAAAATGATTAATGAACCCATAGAATGTAAAGCCGGCGGCAAAAACGTTATGACAATATTAAGCGAAATCCCCGTATACGATGACGGCAAACTTGTGGGGACAGTGGGCTTCTTTACCACCGAGGGCGACGTTATCGGATTTTGATGATTTGAGAAAGGTATTATTAAGAAGGATATGTCAGGTAACAGACAGGAAGGAAAAAGAAAGATACACTCGCTTAACCGTGAGATTACGGCGATTTTTATCTGCATCATGGCACTGACCGTAAGCGCGTGTATTCTGGTCAATTCTCTTTTTCTTGAAAAAGTATACACAAGGGAAAAGCAGGACGAAATACTGTCCGTATTCAATAAATTAAATGATTACGGCAGCGATGTGGACTCTCACGCGGAGGAACTTGAAACCCTGTGCGGCACACACAATATAAGCTTCGCCCTTCTTTCCTCAATATATGCGCCGGTTAAAATTATTTCCTATGAGCCGGAAGAACTTCTTATAAGGGAGCTTAAAAGGGTTCTTTTTGACATGGTTACGGAGGAGACAGTCATAAAGCCCGGAGAGTATTCCGTTTACAAGCTTAAGGATGAAGGCAGGAAAACGGATTATCTTGAAATTGTGGGCATTCTTAACAGCGGGAGCTTTGTTCTTTTGAGAACGCCTCTTGAAAGTATCAGAGTGAGCGCGGGGATTGCCAACCGCTTTCTTTTGTACATCGGACTCGGCGGCATGATAATAAGTGCGGTCGTGATATTTCTGTTTACGAGGAAGATTTCGAAGCCCATTCTTTCTTTGGCGGAAATCTCGGAAAGAATGTCGGAGATGGACTTTGAAGCCAGGTATACCGGCAAGGACAAGACAGAGATTGCCGTTCTCGGTCAAAGCATCAACAAAATGTCCGATAACCTGAAAAAGGCTTTCGGAGAACTTAAAAGCGCCAACGCCGAGCTTAAAAAGGACAACGAATTAAAAACCGAGATAGACAACATGCGAAAAGAGTTTATCTCAAACGTTTCCCACGAACTCAAAACCCCCATTGCCCTGATTCAGGGCTACGCCGAAGGGTTAAAAGAAGGCATAAGCGACGAGACGGAAAGGGACTATTACTGTGACGTCATCATGGATGAAGCCATGAAGATGAACGACATGGTGAAAAAGCTTCTTAACTTAAACCAGCTTGAGTGGGGCGACGATGTATTGACCAAAGAAACCTTTGATGTCTGCGAACTTGTTAAGAACATTACGGCTTCTTTTGATATTATTACGTCACAAAACGATGTTGAGGTGAACATATGGGGACTTAAGCAGGCCCACGTGTGCGCCGACGAGTTTAAGATTGAAGAAGTGTTTAAAAACTATTTTTCAAACGCTTTAAATCACGTTAAGTCCGATACCAAAAAACGGATTGACGTGGCTATAGAAAAGGCGGAAAATGAAATTAAGGTATCCGTTTTCAATACCGGAGACAGAATTCCGGATGAGAGCCTGCCCCATCTTTTTGAGAAGTTTTACAAGGTGGACAAGGCTCGTACCAGAGAGTACGGCGGAAGCGGAGTGGGTCTTTCCATAGTTAAGGCTATAATGGAAGCCCATCAAAAAGAATACGGAGTTTACAATACCAATGAGGGCGTTTGTTTCTGGTTTGTTTTGGACAGCGCCGATACGGAGGAAACCTGATGAAGAAATTTACTTGCGTAATCTGCATAATGTCTTTAATGGTACTGACTCTTGCAGGCTGCGGTTCCATTCCCGACATGACCGAAGAGCAGGAGGAAATGGTATCGGAATATGCGGTTTCGCTTCTTCTTAAATATGATGCGGCCAATCACTCAAGACTGGTGGATGTGGACAGCACTATTGCGGCTTACGAGGCTGCCAAAAAATTACATGACCAGGCTGAGGAAGCTTACTACAAGCGTATAGAGGAAGAAGAAAACAAAAGGCGCGAAGAGGCTCAGAATCAGGAGGACAAAAACTCCGAGTATTCTCAGAACACCGCGGCTTCCGATTCCTCAGGTGACGGCCATGGCAACGGAGAAGGCGGTTCCGGCAGAGATGACGGTTCCGGCGGGGCAGTTGTTGTGGACAATGCTTCCATAGAAGAGTTCCTTGGATTAAGCGGATTCGGTTTTGTATATGCAGGCTTTGACATTATGAACGATTACCCTGAGGATTCCATGGACTTTGTTCCTTATATTTCCGCATCTGAAGGCGGAGACTTATGCGTGGTTTATTTTAATGTAACCAATATGAGCTCGGATACGAATACTCTCGATATTCTTAATATGGTGCCCATGACTTACTTTAAGCTGGCCATTAACGGCGACAACTTCCACAGCGTATTAAGAACACTGTTAGAGGATGATATGGCTGTTTACGAAGGTGACTTTGCACCCGGCGAAACAAAGAGACTTGTCCTTATTACAGAAGTAAGAGAAGGTACACAAATCTCTACCGTTAACCTTCGTATCACTCAGGGCAGTGACTCGTTAACTAAATCTTTACGTTAAAATGTTAGAGTTGTAAACACAATTCCGACAATTTAGATAAATAACATGAGTTTTTAGAATTATTAAAGGCTTGTTTATGGCAAGAAATGCCGTAAATAAGCCTTTTTTCATGTTTTTGAAAAATTTTTTAAAAAAATAAAAAATTCTTGTTGACAGACTCGAAAACGGGTGCTATAGTAGTCAATGTTCCGAGCGGGACACCTGATAAAGACTTCCGCGAGGCACACAGAACCTTGACAATCAAACAACAATGCAACCCTGAAAATCTTTGAGATTAT
>CAMNCH010000047.1 GCA_946534145.1 uncultured Lachnospiraceae bacterium | reverse complement strand
GGACAAAAAAGGCGTCTTGGGAGCAAAGCACTGTTCTCTGCAGGAAATTTCAATATGATGGTCCTTGGGGTCTCCGTCATCGGGCAATCTGAAATGAACAGCCATACCGTTGGCTTCAACCCAGTAAGTGCCGGGCTTGCTGCCCAAATCATTGGACAGAGGTACCTGCTCCAGGGGCTTTCCGTCACAAAATACCATGCCGCGACGATTGAGATAAGGCGTCATATCGGTCTTGTCAAACTCGATGAAAAGCCTGTCATGAATAATATTTACCGCACAAAAAGGATTGTATCCCTTAAACATTTCGGGATCGAGTCTGTGACACCATACGGATGCGTCCGCAGGAGCAGGGCTCATAAAGCCCGAAATCTGCCAGTCTGTGGTGGGCTCAAAATCCGTAACCTGCTCAGAAGCCTTAATGACAACGGTTCCTTTTTTGACCGCTTCATAGCATACCATTGAAGTCGGTCCGTCACCGCCGAAAGCAGGGCTGACACATTCACGGTATTCGCCGGGATTAATCCACACATGCGTGCCGGGACCCGCAATATTGGCTGCAGCCTGAATGGTCTTAAAAGGATGCTCCTTGCTGCCGTCATTTTTGTCGGAAGCTTTCTTACTGCTTCCGTCCACAAAGAGTTCTTTGGTGTATTTGACTTCTTTTTCCCAGAAATCAAATCTGCTGCCGTCTACCAGTACGGCTGAATCTTTTCTCATTATGTACCCTCCCAAGGTATATATTTTTGCCGGCGCATAGCGCCGAAATGTCCCATAAGTATTTATTCTACCGATTTAAGAGATTCGGCCATTTTTATTCTCTCAAGTTTAAAGTACAGAACAAAGTCCACCAGAAGCGCAAACAGGAATGTAAGCGCCACACCATAGAGGTAACTCTGCGGCAGAATCTTTGTGTCAAAAGTAACCGCCTCGACATTGACATTGTACATTACATAGCGGTGCAGTCCGTAACCCATGAAAAGCCCCGCAAAAATGCCGAATCCCGTAAGCACCAGAATCTCTCTGAACACATACATAGCCGTTTCGCCCGAGTAAAATCCCAGCACCTTAAGCGTCGCAATCTCTCTCAGACGCTCGGTAATATTAATATTGGTCAGATTGTAAATTACGATAAACGCAAGAGCAGCCGCGCAGAAAATAACCACCCACACAATGTCGTTAAGACTCGACATAAGGTTGTCTATTCGTCTGCTCATTTCATCGGAAATGGACACCGACGAAACGTAATCAAGCTTGCCCAGGGTCGCACCGAATCCGTATTCTTCCGCATCCGTCTTAACAAAGGCGGTATTATAATCGGGCTCGATTCCCCTCTGTTCCTTAAAAGTCTCGGGAGCGATATAAACCCAGTTATAGACATAATTCTTCATTATGCCCGACACCCTTGCCTCAATCTCATTAAGGTCCGGATCCCGCAAAAGAACGCTGTCACCAATGCCCACCCCCAGCGCCTTAGCCATCTTTTCTGTCACTATGGCCTCGCCTTTCTCGGGAACGGGAATAGGTCTTTCTTTGTCATCCATAAAGTTCACAAAGTCGCCTATCGCGCCGCCTGCTCCGCTCTTTTCAAACACCACCAGGGTAGCGGACTTCATCTTGCCATTGGCATTAACGTCTACACTTTTCGTCTCGGCATATGCAAAAGAACCGTTTTCAAGAACCTCTTTTTCAAACGCTTCTCTCTCGGAAAGAGCCGTTCCTTCGTCAAAAGAAACCGTAATATCATAATTCTGGATTACTTCGAACTGGCAGTCGCACACATCTGCTATAGAGTCCTTGATACCAAAACCGGTAATCAACAGCCCGTAACAGCCACCCACTCCGAGAACCATCATCCAGAAACGCTTTCTGTATCTGAACACGTTTCGAACGGAAACCTTGCTCGTAAACTTAAGTCTCTTCCAGATAAAACCTATTCTTTCGAGGAACACGCGCTTACCGTTGGATGGAGCCTTGGGTCTTATGAGGTCTGCTGCATTGCTCTTAAACTCTTTATTGAGCGTATAATATGTGGCTCCCATGGAGCACAGTACCGATACTACAAGCGATATAATCGCCAGAACACTGTTGTATACGTATATGATATCAGGCATGCTGTACATGATGCCGTAAACGTTCCAGATAATCTTCGGAAACAGCCATGAGCCCAGGGCAAATCCGCCCACGCAGCCCACTATGGCGGCACTTCCCGAATAGAAGAGGTATTTGCCCATTATTGAAGCTTCGCTGTAGCCGAGAGCCTTCATGGTACCCACTTCGGTACGTTTCTCTTCCACCATTCTGTTCATGGTAGTCATGCACACCAGCGCCGCTACCAGGAAAAAGAACACGGGGAACACATTTCCGATACCCTCTACTATAGCCGAATCATTCTCAAAGCATGCATAACCGATATTTGTAGTCCTCGTAAGCACATATGTATCCGGCTCGTCCAGGTCAGCCAGTTTCTCTTCTGCATCCTTTAATTCTTCCTCGTGCTCGGCCACTTCTTTTTTGGCATCGTCTATTTTGGTCTGCGCTTCGGCAATGTCTGCTTTGGCGTCTTCTATTTCCTGCTCTTTTTCTTTTAATTCCGCCTCTGCATCGTCGAGTTCTTTAACCGACGCATTATACATAGCGGGAGGCATGAAAGCCTTCATGGATTCAAGTTCATCGCGGGAATCCTCAAGTTTGGAATAGCCGTCCGAAATCTTGCTTTCGCCGTCAATAATGTCCTGCTCGGCATCCTTAATCTTCTGCTCATTGTCAGCTATTTCATCCTTGGCATCCGAAAGCTTGGATTTGGCATCGTCTATTTCTTCCTGAGCGTCGTTCTTTAGCTCTGTATACTTGCCCATGGCACGCTCATCGAGGAGTTTTTCGAATTCTTTTTCCTCGGCATCTATGCCGTCTATGTAAGCGTCGGTATAGATAACCTCGTCGCTCATGTCGGTGACCGCATACACTTCCGTGTAATAGTCACAGTCAAAGGCTTCCGGAAGCACGTACATAAAGCCCGAAAGCCTTCCGCTTCCGAGAGTCGTGCTGCCTCTTTCAAAATTTATATACAAAGAAGACCGACATAAACCGGTCACAACGTATTCTTTTTCTTTTAACGCATCCAGGGTGTCTTCGGAGGTGGCATCGGTAATCTTAATTACTTCGCCTATCTGACTCTCCTCGTACCAGCGGGAGTCCGCCAGACACTCATTGCTCTTCTCGGGCATGCGTCCGCTTAAGAGTTCAACCTTGTTAATCCTGTCGGAAAGCGAATGAATCTTGGCCGCCACAATGGACGTATCTTCCCTCTCCACCAGCACATCGAAGCTGTAGGCGCCTTCCGCATCTCTCACAAAAGAAAGCTTCGAAAAAGCCTCCACATCCTCGTCATAAAGTCCCAGTGTGGAAATAAGCCTGAAATCATAAAGCTTATTGTCCCTTAGATAAGCGTCACCGGTCTTGACCATGGCTTCTTTGGTGACCTTTAAGCCCGCAAAGAGGCCTACACCGAGAGCCACAATCGCAAGGATGGCAAGGAAACGCCCGATGCTCTGCCATATTTCCCTTATTATGTTTTTCCAAAGAGCTCCTCTTTTCATCTACCAGGAAATCTCCTCTACGGGACGTTTGTCGTTGTTTAACTCAACCGACTCAATCTTGCCGCTTTTAACGGAGATGATACGGTCGGCCATTCGTGTAATCGCATGGTTGTGGGTGATTACTATTACGGTCTTACCGGTGTTAACACAGGTATCCTGAAGCAGCTTAAGAATAGCCTTACCGGTGTTATAGTCAAGGGCACCCGTAGGCTCGTCGCACAGCAAAATCTTGGGATTCTTGGCAAGAGCTCTCGCAATGGCCACACGCTGCTGCTCGCCGCCGGATAACTGGGCGGGGAAGTTATTCATGCGCTCCTCAAGACCCACTTCTTTTAACACTTCTGCAGCGCTTAACGGTTCCTTGCAGATCTGCGCCGCAAGTTCAACGTTCTCAAGGGCGGTAAGGTTCTGTACCAGATTGTAGAACTGGAACACAAATCCCACATCATGACGTCTGTATGTTGTAAGTCGTTTTTTGGAAAAAGAAGATACTTCTTCGCCGTCCAGAATTACGGTACCCGAAGTAAGAGTATCCATTCCGCCGAGTATGTTAAGAATAGTGGTCTTGCCGGCACCCGAAGCGCCTACGACCACCACAAACTCGCCTTCTTTGACCTCGAAGTCCACGCCGCCCAAAGCAACCGTGTCGACCTCGCCTGTATGATAGATTTTTGTTACGTCTTTAAACGAAATAAAAGGTTCCATGTTACTCCTTTTTGTCTTGTATGCAATACAAAAACAGTGTAACACGAAACCCTTAAAAATTTGTATAAAATTATTCTGAAATATCAAGCATTGTGTTTCTTATAACCCTGTCAAATACATCCTTTTGCATCCTGCACATATCTTCGGGGGCATCATAATAATTTCCGGTAATCATCTTATTGTTGCTGATGCATCTGTGACAATACGTATTCAGGTAACAATCTTTGCATTTTCCTTCTTCGATTGCTTTGTTATGGTTGTATAATTCATCGGACTTGGCCCATACACGTTCTCGAAGCACATCAATCGGTTCATACACATTTCCGAATCTGAACTCCTCCATTCCGAGAAATCCCTGGCAGGCATATATGTCGCCCGTGGTGGAAACAGCGGTTTTGCCAAAACCCGAGCCGCAAAAATGATAGTTTGCTTTGCCCTGTCCGATAACATTAAAAATTGCATTCACAAATGGAGATGTATCATATAACTGTTTGTCTTCCCTGAGCTCATCTACGGATGTCCCAAACTCCGAGTAATCCGAGATTCTGTATTTGGGATTTCCGGTCAAAACCGGGTTAAATACTATATATACATCCCCGAAATCCTTTCGAAGCTCCTTAATAAATTTGGCGGGGGATATTCCGTTTATCCTGTGTTCTTCGGTATAGGTTACTTCTATGGTGGAAGGCTCTGCGGTTCGTTCCCTCAGATATTTAAAATTCTTTAGCACGATATCAAAAGAAGGACCACCGCCCACAAGCGGTCTCAGTTTATCCTGCATCGGCTGAACATCCACGCTGAATGTAACTTTGAAGTCATACTCCCTTATAAGTTCAACCAGTTCTTCTCCCGCGAAAGTACCGTTTGTTACCATGCCTACATGTGAATCTTTCTTGTGTTCCCTGATATATTTGCATGCCGCTTTAATAACATCAAAGTTCATCGAAGGCTCACCGCCGAAAAAATTTACGAGATTTATTTTGGGATAAATCGCATACATTTTTTCCAAAGCTTCCATTACCGTTTCTTCCGTCATAAGATCCCGCTTCATATTGTAGCAGCCACCCTGACCATAGCAATACAGGCATCTCATATTGCAATCGTTGCTGACATGCATAACAAGTTCGGGAAGGCTGTTCCTGTCTCGTATGGGAAGTTCCGGTTTTACCCCGTCTCCCATTAACTCTTTGCAGCTCCCGAAACTGTCCTCATTTACCGGAAAACCATCCCTGACAAGTTCTTCCAAAGAAGCTCCGTCGGCAATCATTCTTAACATATCTACAGTGTTTTTATTTCCTTTTACAACCTGCATTGTATCGGGAAAATAAATCGCATACTCATCTTTACCCGCTTCTATACTGTGAAATCTCATTGATTTATCCATCCTATGTGTAATTAAACATTGAAACCGACGTTGATTTCTTTCTCTCGCCCGCACAACTTTTTATCAGTTCAGCAAGCGCATGCGCATAATTTCGGCATTCACGTTCCAGTTCCGTTTTTCCGTCCAGTTTATAGGCCTTTGCTTTTATATCAAACACTTTCTTTTTCTGAAAGGATTTTCCCATTCGCTCTATTTCTTCAAGTGCCAATGCACACGCCGCCAGACCCTCTTCGGAATTTCCATTCGTAACGGCAATATCCGCACACTCGGTTAACAACTCTATATATAATTCTCCGTATATTCCCGCTAAATTGTAACTTTCCTCAAGAGATTTCCTAAGTGCGTTTAATGCTTTTTCTGCTTTTTCACTTTCTCTTTTTTCCCTGAGATTCTTTGCACACAGTATAAAAGCATGAGCCTCATATGGCTCTAAAACCGCATACTCCAGGCCGCTCCCGTCTCCGCCGATTCCTTTTTTCCCGAGTATTGATTTAAGAATTTCGACGCTTTCATTTTCGTCGGCGCCATCCTGGGCTCTGATGTAATCGGTAAACGAATCTTTTCTGCCCAGTGTCGCATATTCGTCCAAAAGAAAACCGTTTTTTTCTTCCTGTCCCCTTATAATGTTTCTTACCGCCACATATCTCAGTCTGTACGCCTCGTCTTCCGTCGCGTCATATGCCGGCAATTCTTTGATTCCTCTGAACCTTGCAACTATTCTTTCAAATGTTGCTCTCTCCGGAGTTTCCAATCCGTTTTCAATCCTCGAAAGAGTGCTGACTGAGCATATTCCGAAAGCCAGATCTTCCTGTGTAAGATTATGTCTCTTTCTGTTTTTTTTGATAATCTCACCCATACAGTAATCGCTCATGCGTACCCACACTCCTCTCTTATGTAATCATCAAACCTCTCCGCAGTTTCGGGACCCTTGTCCATTTTAATGACTTCTCTCGTCTGCATAATCATTTTTTCGACCTGTTCCGGCGGCTTTTGCAATTTTATTGCTATAGTAATCCTGTTAATCATTATTTCTGCGAGATTGGCTGTTGTATTATTCTTATACACTCCTTCCAGAAGTTCATCACAATAACTGTCAGCTTCCGAAAACCTCCCCATGGAAACCAGAGTTTCCATTATTTTAAGGAGAACCGCTTCATAATCCCCTCCCGCAAGTTCGGTATCTATATACTTTCTGGACAGATATCGCTTTACGCCGAGAAGTACCCTTATCGCCTCTTCCTTCCTGCCAAGAAGCGACTGAACATGCGCAAAATCCATGAGAATATTCCACTCGGTTTTTGACAGAAGTTCTTCGTCCAGTCTGTCAAAAGAAAATGTCTTCTTTATACTTCGCATAAGTTCGACCGCTTCTTTTTCCACATCACCGATTGGCTTTTTTTGTTCCGCAATATCAAGTCGCAGCCTGCATTCTCCGAATATCTGTCTTTCCGCATCATTAGCGCTGTTGAGTACTCTTTCTATTTTTTTCAGCGCCTGTGCCGCGGCCTCGGGAGTGTTCTTAAGGCAACCGTTAAACTCCCAGACCATTTTATTGAATTCCATTTCTCTTTTGGATGAAAAAATCACGTACTGCTCGGTATCTATCCCCAACCTCTCCATAAGATACTGGAGCTTAAATCTTGCAGGAAACATCGTACCGGTTTCAATTTTAGAAAGCGCACTCACGGTGCATATACCTTCGGAAAGCTTAGCCTGTCTGATATTCAGCTTTTCTCTTTTTTTCCTGATTATCTTACCTATTCGCACTTCCCACATAATCATTTTCCTGTTTCTCAGCTTCACGGCATAACCTATGTATACTCATTTCACATGTAATTATTCCTACGCATGAAGCCAATTCACACTCATATACTACAAAACAAGTCAAGAATTCACGATATAACATCACAAAAAGGTTTTTTGACAATTATTATAACCTTGACATATCATTTTAGTGCGTTGTAACATGGTACTATCGAGGGGACTGGGGAGGCTGATATGAAAGTAATAGATATTGGCGAACTCATCAGAAGTGAGCGCAAAAAGAAGGGCATGACCCAGGCAGATCTCGCATACGATTTATGTACGATTGCCACTTTATCACGTATTGAAAACGGACTCCATCTTCCCAAAGCAGATGTGCTGTCCGGTCTGTTGGAACGCCTTGATATTTCCGAGTACAAGGTTCTCGGTCCCAGGCTTGACGATTCAGACTTTGATTCCAAAGTTCATTTCTTAAAAGAAAAGATAGAACGATTATGTTCAGAGGACAGCTGGGTCGAATTGCGTGCTTGCCTGGATGAACTTATTGACCTGGATATTGGATACAATCCTATCGACAGGCAGTTTCTTGTTACCTATGAGACTATCTATAATTATGAAAATGGCCGAAGAGACCTTATCCGCTTTGACGAATTATATGAGGCCATGAATCTTACCGTTTCAGATTTTTCAATTGACGCAATAATTAATTTTAATCTTACCGCTTATGAGCAGTATCTCCTTATTTTCATGGCTTACTGCCTTATTCGTGAAGGAAAAATGTCTTCGGTTCCGACAATTCTCGGCAATCTGAAAACTTCCCTCGATACCACCATATCTTTAAAAGGGCTTTGGACCAAACCGGTATTTTACTATTACGAAGTTCATATAAATTATTACATCGGAAACGAGAACTACAAGCTTGCCTTGGAATCTATTCTTAACCGAAAAGATTATTGCACCGGACAGAGGCTTTTTTCAAAGCTTCTCACTTACGCTTATGAAGAAATACTGTGCTACATTCGTCTGGGCATGCAAGCGGAGGCCAAAGAACGTCTGCTTACCAATTATTTCCATCTGCGCGGAATCAGAAGATTGGAAGAAGCCGAAGCTTTCAGAATGCGTGTTAAAGAAGATTTTAATCTGGCTTTTAACATTATTGAAAGGAGGACAAAATAATGCCCGACTTGTCATTTCTGGGAAAGATGATCTATGAAGCAAGAACCAAGGCCAATATTACTTCCTCCAAACTCTGTTACGGTCTTTGCTCCGTTTCAATGTTAAGCAGAATAGAAAGCGGCGAAAGAAATCCGAGCATACTGTTATTCACAGCCTTATTGCAGCGAGCCGGCGGGTCTGTTTCCGATATAGTATACTTATGTTCCAAAAGAGACGCCAAATTGTATTCCATTATCACAAATGCATACGGCTATACGGGCAGCGAATCCGAGAAGTTCAAAAAGCTCCTTGCGGAATACTCAACAATTGTCAACCTTTCAAACAATCTGGAAGAACAATATTACTATTATTATCAGGCGCGATGCGAAACCGACCCTTTCAAAAAAAACGAATTAATCATGAAAGCTCTGGCGTGCACACTTCCCGGTGTCGAACTTGAAAGCATCAGTTCTTATTGTCTTTCGGCTTTGGAACGTGATATCGTTTCCCGTGCACTGAATCATTTGATTCTCATTAAAAATACCCGTGTCGCCGCCAAAGTATATGAAGACCTGGCTTATTTGCAGGAAAAGAATCCCTCGACTCCCAAATCCATTACCAACTCTTTTCTGGATCGGTACGGTGTTTTAATCTGCTATTTGGTAGATGGAGATATAGATGAGGTATTGCATCTTGCAAAACGATTTTTTAAGAAGTATGACTCTGTTACTTTTCCCGATATGGAACTGGCGGTATCCCGATATACATATCAGTGGGGATATGCCAAATTATACACGGACAAAAACGCCTCTGGCATAGATGTTATAACGGCATATTACATGAATCGGCTGTTAAATAATTATAAGCATGCGGAAGAAGTTCGCGAAGATGCGAAGAACGATCTGGGTTACGAATTCGAAATAGAATTTATACAATTATAATATTTGTCAAATTTGCTTTTCGTTTACTTATATTTTGTTTTTCCTATCTTAGATATACCATAAAAATACAAAGAAAAATCTTTGAAAAGGAAGGGTAAAAAGATGAAAAATGTATTGGGCAAAGTATTGGTTATGGCAGCTGTATCGTTTATGACTTTGGGAATCTATTCGGAAAACGAATATGATACCATAGATTCGTCTTACGAAACTTCAGTTGACAATCCGCTTGATGAGGAATGTTATGACACAAATATCATCACGGATACCGGCGAGGATGACTGTCACGAAATGTAGTCATTATTTTAGAAGTCCTCTCATTACATTAAGTAATGAGAGGACTTTTTTGTCCCAACGTTTTATTCTACCAAGCAATAATTCCTGTAGGTCTGGGATCGGGAATAGGTCTGGGGAAAGGAACCAAAATAAGGTCCTTACCAACTTTTGACGTTGTTTCAGCAACAGGATCCACAACAATTTTATCTGTCATAGTTTTTTCCTCCTTTCATATATAATCAGTCGCACCGCGCGACTCAATTTCTCAATAAGTCAAATCATTGCTGTCTTCTTTATCAGAAGAAAGCTGCTATTTTCGTTTTCTTGAATTAATCATATCTCTGTTCGCACAAATACCCCATAGCGTTTCGAGAAAAAAAATTTTTCCTCAAACCGCAAGTTTTTGGCAAAAAAGTGACCCGCTCCAAAGTCCGGAACGGGTCTCAAATCATCTTTATTCTGTTAAAAATCTTTCTTCGTAGCCTCGTAAAGCGCGATGCTGGCGGCTATAGGAAGATTAAGGCTGTCAATCCTGTGGGAGTGGGTGATAATGACGCTTGTACCCACATTTAAAAAGGAATCGGGAAGACCTGTTGCCTCGTTACCGAATATCAGAGAATAAGGCTCCTGCACGGTTAACTCGGACAGCTTCTTTTGCGCTTTCAGCATGAAAGGATACATGGAACGCTCGCCCAAACTCTTTTCGTATTCTTCAAAAGAAGAAAATACGGAAATGTTTAAGTGAAATACCGCTCCCATGGAAGCTCTTACGGTCTTGGGGTCGAAATGATCCACCGCGGGAGTAATAATTACAAGATTGGTAATGCCGAATCCTGCGGCGCTTCTCATGATGGTGCCCATGTTACCTGCATTTGAAGGATTGTGAAGCACTACGTGATTGGCCTTAGGGTCCACGGGACGATTGAATTTTTCAAATTCGCCTATGCAGAAGCAATTTTCTTTTTGCGACAGGATATTAAAGGGCTTGTCGCCGTATTCCATGGGAATCTTAAGTTCGTCGCACAAAGCCTTCAATTTATTGAAAGCCTCACCCTTCTGCATTGCGGAGTGAATATATACCCGCCTGGCGCTCTCCGGAGCATATTTAAGCATCTCAAAGGTGAGGGTGATACCGAGAGCATAGGATACGGGGTCTTCTTTTTTATACCGTTTCATCTTCTTTTGTTTCCTCTGCGGAAGCCTTCTCTTCGGAAACCACTTCCAAAGCGGGCTTATTGCGCTTCTGAGCTACGATAAACACAGCCACACCGATTACGAGACTGATAATTCCGTAAAACTGTGAGGTGGAAAGTGCGCCTACGCTTCCTCTGTCATCGTTTCTGAGCATCTCAATAAAGAAACGTCCCACGCTGTAGAAAATAATGTAGCAGGCGGTTACGATACCCTTCTTTTTGGTCCTCTTGGCAATAAAAAGAAGGAGCGCCATATTAATAAAATCTCCTGCCGAAGAAAGAAGCTGTGTGGGAATAAGCTTAACGTTATTGGGTGCGTAAAGTGAATTGTGGAAAGTTACTCCCAGTGCGCTATCTGTCTCGCGTCCGTAGCAGCAACCGGCAAAGAAACAGCCGATTCGGCCGAAAGCCTGACCGAGTGCCACCGAAGGCATGCAAAGATCGAGATAATCTATAAAGTTGAACTTCTTAATCAGGGAATAAACAAATATCGAAAAGATACCGCCGGTAATGCCGCCGAATACCACAAACCCGCTGGAAGTGATAAATGATAAAGGATCCTTGACGAAATCCTTCCACTCAACTATGCAGTACATAATCTTGGCACTTAAGAAGCCAAAGATTGCCGCACAAAAAACAATACCGTAGACGATATCGTCGTTCATTTTTCTTTTTTTGCCTCTGTAGCTTGCCATGAAAAGGGCCGCCAGAAGGCCGATTGCTATGCAGGCACCGTATCCGTGAATGGTAATGGGGCCGATTTTAAGCCAGTCGTTATACATATTACCTCCAAAAAAATAGCTCCGGCACACTGTATGCCGGAGCCGTTTAATTCATTTACTGATCTGTATATTTCTTGATGAACTCCATAACATCACCGACGGTCTGAATTCCTTCAAGTTCCTCGGGGTCGAGTTCAATACTATACTCTTCTTCAAAAGCCATAACAAGTTCAAGCAAATCAAGGGAATCAACTCCCAAATCATCCTTAAAAGATGTATCTTCTGTGATTTCAACATCATCAATATTCAACTGCTCTCTGATAATATCAATAATCCTGTCTAACATGTAAATCTCCTTTGTAAATCTAACTATACTGTTCAAGCAAAGTATATGTTCTATGTTTTTGTTTGTCAATAACCATATATATCGTATATATCATCAGTATATACACCGGGCTGTTTGTAAATAATTAACGGTTTTAAAATCTTCATGCCCGAACGCCCGCCGCGGGTAGACTCGATTAAAACCATGTTGGGTTCTTTGTCCGCAAACGGATAAACAAGCTGCATGCACTTAGGCTCAAGCTTGTATTTCTTGAGTGTCTCAAAAATCTCCGCAAGCCTGAAGGGCCTGTGCACCAGAAAGAAGCTTCCGCCGGGCTTTAAGAGCGCCGCAGCACTTCTGGCCACATCATCGAAAGAACATAACACTTCATGTCTTGCGATAGCCATGGCATCCCTGGGATTTTTAAGTCCGTGCTCATCAATCATGTACGGCGGATTGCATGTAACTGCGTCAAAAGAAGACTTTTTGAACAGTTTGTCCGCCTCTTTAATGTCCCCTGTAACCACCTCGATTTTCTCTGTCAAATCGTTAAGCTGCACACTCCTGCGCGCCATATCCGCGGATTCTTCCTGAATCTCAAGAGCGCTTAAGTGAGCGGCTTCGGTCTTGGCCGACAAAAGAATGGGTAATATCCCGGTACCCGTGCCAAGATCCAGTATTTGTGTATCCGGCTTAACATGTACAAACCCCGAAAGAAGTACCGCATCCATTCCGAAACAGAAACGTCCCGGGTCCTGGATGATTTTTAAATTGTTTCTTTCAAGGTCGTCTATGCGTTCGCCTTGTTTTAAACTAACTTCCAATGATTAATTCTCCAGACCCTCGAGAGCTTTCTTCTCTTCCTCGGTAAGCTCAATCTTCTTGGGCCTGCGACGCTTGAAGGTAAGCTCTTCGGGCTTGTATTCACGCAATTCCTTTTCGTCATTCTCTTCAACAATGACCTTAACCAGCTGTCTCAAAACGTTAACGGAATGTACCTGACCCTTGCGGTTCTCCGCATTGATGGTAACTTCATCGCCGACATTGGGAAGATTCCTGTTGAGTTCTTCGTAAGTTTCCTGCTCGTTCTTAAGGCAGCACATAAGGCGGCCGCAAACGCCGGAAATCTTGGTGGCGTTCAAAGAAAGATTCTGTTCTTTGGCCATCTTAATGGAAACGGGCTGGAAATCCGCCATGTAAGTATTGCAGCAAAGGGGCCTGCCGCAGATACCGATTCCGCCACGAAGCTTTGCCTCATCACGAACGCCTACCTGACGCATCTCAATACGGGTGTGGAACACTGCCGCCAGGTCCTTAACCAGCTCTCTGAAGTCTACTCTTCCGTCGCTGAAATAGTAAAACAGAATCTTATTGTTGTCGAAGGTGTACTCGGCATTTATAAGCTTCATGGGAAGATTTCTCTTCTCGATTTTTTCTTTGCAAATCGGGATGGCTTCTTTTTCCTTGCGGCGGTTGGTTGCCTCCCTTTCATCATCGGCTTTGGTAGCCACACGAATAACGTCTTTGAGGGGAGGGATGATCTTGTCGTCCTCAACCTCGCATACGCCCAATACCACCGTACCGTACTCAAGGCCTCTTGCGGTCTCTACGATAACGTGGTCGTCTCTTTTAATATCAAGCTCTCCGGGGGCAAAATAATAAACCTTGCCGGCCTCGCGAAAGCGTACGCCTACTACTTTAGTCATTTATATCTCCTGTATGGTTAAAAATAGAAGTTCCATGGTAAGTTCAAAATTTACGTTGGATGAAAGTCTTCTTTTGGCGATGTCGATGGCCTCTATGCCTTTATTGATATCAGCATAGGAAGCGCGCTCCGCCACCCTTTTAATATACTGTAACTCCTCCTTAAAAATCAAGCCGTCGGAATCCTCCGTGGATTTGTACAGTAAGCAGTCTCTGAACCACACGCATATTATATCAAGAAAATCATTAATGTCATTCTTAATCGCTGTGGCCTTTTTGACATAAGGCGAAATGTCTGCCACGTCAGCTCCGTGCAGGTTCTTAAGCAGCGAAAGAACATCTTTGCGCATGTTATCAAAGTCATCGCTTGATGCAAGAAGACGAGCCTTGCCGATATTGCCTCGTGAAAAGGCTACACACACATCTGCCCTGTAATCGGGGATTTGGGCCTCTTCCATAAGGTATTTGCGCACCAGTTCATCGGAAACGGGCTTCATGTTAAGAAGAACCGCACGGCTTAAAATCGTGGGAAGAAGCTCCTCCGCATTGGTAACGAGAAGAATAATGACCGCGTACTCCGGAGGCTCCTCAAAGGTCTTAAGAAGGGCATTTTGAGCCTGCTGGTTCATCTTCTCGGCTTCATCGATTATGTATATCTTTCTTTTGCCCGCATAGGGACGAATGTTTATGTCTCCGTTCACCTGGGTACGGATATCGTCTACGCCTATAACATTGGGCTTGTCATGTGTTACGTATATGATGTCGGGGTTATTGTCGGAGAAGGTCTGAGAGCAGCTGTGGCACTTGCAGCAGGGAACTTCTCCCTCAGACTCACATAAAAGAGCACCCGCGAAAATCTTTGAAATATACTTTTTTCCCGAGTACTTCTCTCCACAGATTATATATGCATGAGACACTTTATTTTGCTGTATGGCGGTCTCAAAATGGTCTTTTATCAAATCCTGACCGATTATGTCATTAAAATTAGGCATATCCCCATAAACCCTTAGGTAAAGATATCAAGGATAAGACCCCGGATATCCCCTATTTTCTGAAGAATTGAAATATTGTCTTTTTGTTCTTTCATAAGCTCCTGGGCAAGCTCATCGAGAGTCTCGTCCACAAGTCTTATGATTCCGTATACTCTGTGACGTCCCTTTCTGTCGAGGAAATTCTCTCTGGAAAAAGAATGGGACCTGGACACCACTTCGTTCATGAAGTCTTTGATAAGGCTTCTGTAACGGCGCATGTCTTTAATGTCTTTTTTCTTGGAGATTCTGTCGCCCTGCATGGTAATTTCTTCCATAAGAGAAGTGAGGCGGGCCTGAAGGTCCTCCTCCGCAATCTTACTCATGAGCATGAACTTAAATTCTTCACTGTTTTGCGGTGCTTTGCTGGGATCGTATACCTGTCCCGCACCGGTAATCTGGTTGACTTTAATGTCCATAGGCTACTCCGAAATTACTGCATGTTCTTATGGATATAAGCTTCTATTTCCTTGAGACAGTCCTTTAATTCATTGTTGATAAAGCGTTTCTCTATGCCGGCTTCTTTAATCTTGTCGTCGCTGAAGTCTGCCGCGTCCGCAAGATATCTGCGACACATCTCCTCATATTTGGGATGCTGCTGTTTTTTCTCTCTGTTGAGGGCTCTTTGGAGTCTTACTCCGTCATCGAGGTCCACCAGTACGGGAATGATGGATTCTCTTCCGTAATAGTCACAAATCTTTAAGAAAGACTCAATGGTGCCGATGGTGATATAATTGCCGGATTTTAAATCTATCTGGCCGTCATCGGCGGTAAAATATCTCCAGGGTCCGTGAACGGTATTGTAACAACGCTCCTCGATAATCTTACCTTCGTTCTTAAGCTTTAAAAAGCCTTCTTCGTCGGTAAAGAAATACTCATGACCATTCTTCTCCCCGCCGCGAATGGGCCTGGTGGTGTAGGAAACAATTGTTTTAAAGTCAAAAGAATTCTTTCTGAGAAGCTCCTTAAAAATCGTATCCTTTCCCGTGGAACTTTTCCCCATAATATAAACTATCTTACCCAATTATCTGGCCCTCGCCTTTATTCTTTCTGATTTTGAAAGCTTGTTGAGTCTGAGAGACTCCACGGTAGAAACATATTTGTCCGCCGCCGTAACAATCCAGGCTTCCTTGCACTTAGGAATGCGGGTAAGTGTTAACGGCCACATATGTGAACTGATAATGTTCTTCTGACGGTCCGTAAGTTCATACTCGGCCATAGCATTCTTAAGCGCCACTCCCGGATGATAGAATCCGTGAAGATTCTTAAGACCTCTGTGGTCGTCGTCGTGCCAGTCATAAAGAAAATAATCGTGAAGAAGTGCACCTCTCACAAGGTCCTTTCTGTTGCACTTAATCTTAAACTTCTCACAAATCCACATGCTGGTATAGGCTACCTTCATGGAATGCTTCATAACCGATACGTTGGAGTGCTGAATGTTGCCCGCACTGCTTCTGAAATTCTCTGATTTTAATATATCCGATCCGTATTTGCGGATTTCTCGTCTGATGTTAAAATTTCTTCTTTCGCTCATACCCTACTATCATATCACAAAAGGGTTAACGTCAACAAATATTCTTCCTAGAGATTCCTTAAGATATCATCAATTAATTCAAAAATTTCTTCTTTGGTCTCGTAGGCGTAAATCTTATAGTAAGGATTGCCGGTTAACATTGCCGAGAGCTGGCACTTGGAGCGTCTGTAAAAAAGAAAGCAGGGCTTATCGTATTTCTCCGCATAAGCAAGCTCATATCCGACGCCCAAAGAAGGCGAAGTGCACTCCGCAATTACCGCATCGCACTCCCTGAGCCAGTTCGTATCCTGCTCATAAATCAGCGCATCCTTGTCCCGACCGTTTTCAAGCAGACTTAACGACAAGTCTCCGATATGCTCGGTAAGAACAATATCAGTCTCCTTAATGTGTGCGATTATTTCTTTGTACAGCGCCGCATCATCCCTGCCGCCGCGGATGGAACCGGCGAAATAGATTTTTTTATTCATATAGTACCTCTTAATAGATAATAACATGTTTCTTCTAAATTTTATGTATTATTTTTGAGGTCTCTTTTTTAGTCACAATAGATAAAACCATACAGTTTAGCCATTTATCCATTGTTTCGCTCCAAAGGGAACTAATTTATTAGCATATTTGGCGTTATGAAGCATCAAGTAATAGATAAATTATTCTTTCTTCGCTTTTTATATATTGCCCAATCTTTTAACCGCCTCATAGCAATAGATAATTTCTCTGTTAGTAAAAAATTATGCATTGGTTCTTTTTTTATGCATTAAAAACAATAGATAAAAGTACGTCTAATTGACTATTTAGTACTTGAAAAACAAAACTGGCTTTGGAATTTTAATCCCAAAGCCAGTGCAGAAACACAATATATGTAATTCCTTAGATATTGAACAAATCGCTGTATTCCTTCAAAGCGCCGTCGGTTTCG
>CAMNCH010000046.1 GCA_946534145.1 uncultured Lachnospiraceae bacterium | reverse complement strand
TTACGGGAGTTCCGCTTTTATAATGCCTGTATTTATTTGCCTGCGGGAGTCTTCTCGTCGAGGCGCATGGTCAAGCTGATGCGCTTCTTCTGAAGGTCTACGTCGAGAACCTTGACATCTACCACATCGCCTACACTTACGGCTTCAAGCGGATGCTTGATGTATCTGTCGGTGATGCGTGAGATGTGAACGAGACCGTCCTGATGAACGCCTATGTCAACGAATACGCCAAAGTCGATTACGTTACGAACGGTTCCCTTCAAAATCATGCCGGGCTTTAAGTCCTTCATGTCAAGGACGTCGCTTCTTAAGATGGGAGCGGGCATGTCGGAACGAGGGTCACGTGCGGGCTTGTCAAGTTCCTTGAGAATATCTTCAAGGGTAATCTCACCGATGCCCAGTTCTTCGGCGGTTTTCTTAATGTCATGTACCTTGGAAAGAAGGCTTGTGGAAGCGGTCTTGGGAGTCGGCTTAGCAGGCTTCTCCTCTTCGGCGGGGGCTACATAGCTGTTACCGAGAGCCGCTGCAAGAGCTGCGCCCATTGCGGTGCCGGTGTTCTTGATAACCAGTTTCTTTTCCCTCTGCTTCTGAGGCTTGGGAGCGGGAGCCTTTGCGGTTTCTTTGGCTGCCTGAGCGGTCTTCTTCCAGTTCTCCTTAACGTCCTCCATGGACATGTTAAGCTTCGAAAGAAGCTTCATGGCCGCTTCGTAGGACTCGGGGTGAACGGAAGTCATATCGAGAGGGTTGTCGCCGTCAGCGATTCTTAAGAAGCCTGCGCACTGTTCAAAGGCCTTGGGTCCCAACTTCGGAACCGACAAAAGTTCGTTTCTGTTACGGAAGCGACCGTTCTTCTCGCGGTATTCCACGATATTTCTCGCTATAACCTTGGAAATACCTGAGATGTATTCAAGCAGGGGAGCGGATGCGGTGTTGATGTCAACGCCCACCTTGTTAACGCAGTCCTCTACAACGCCCGAAAGAGCGTCGGAGAGTTTCTTTTGATCCATGTCGTGCTGGTACTGACCAACGCCGATGGACTTGGGATCGATTTTAACAAGCTCTGCAAGAGGGTCCTGCAAACGTCTTGCCATGGAGGCGGAAGAACGCTGTCCCACGTCGAAGTTGGGGAACTCTTCCGTAGCAAGCTTGCTGGCGGAATATACGCTGGCGCCTGCTTCATTGACGATAACGTAGGAAACAGGGGTGTCCAGTTCCTTGATGATATCTACGATAACCTTTTCAGACTCTCTGGAAGCGGTACCGTTTCCGAGGGAAATAAGGGATACACCGTACTTCTTAATAAGCTTTTTAATGGTAACCTTGGTCTCTTCGACCTTGTTCTGAGGCTCGGTGGGATAAACAACACAAGTGTCAAGAACCTTACCTGTGGGGTCGACAACGCAAATCTTACAGCCGGTTCTGAATGCGGGGTCCCAGCCGAGAACTGTTTTGCCCACAATGGGAGGAGCCATCAGAAGCTGCTCTAAGTTCTTGCCGAATACGTCGATGGCACCGTCTTCTGCTTTTTCCGTAAGCATGTTACGAATCTCTCGCTCGATGGCGGGAGCAATAAGTCTGTCGTACGCATCGGCGCAGACTTCCTTAAGAATAGGTGTGGTGAATTCATTGTCGGTTGTGATGGTCTTGGTCTCGAGGAAGCGTAAAATACGCTCTTCGGGAGCGTTGACTTTAACGGTCAATACTTTCTCTGCCTCACCTCTGTTAAGAGCAAGGACTCTGTGGCCCGCAACTTTCTTGACAGGCTCTTCGTATGCGTAGTACATTTCGTAAACGGACTGAGCCTTTTCATCCTTGGCTGTTGAGGCGATAATGCCTTCGTCAAAAGTAACGTCACGGATGTAGGTTCTGTAGTCCGCGTTGTCGGAAATGCTCTCTGCGATAATGTCCTTGGCGCCCTGAAGTGCATCTTCTGCGGTCTTAACTTCTTTTTCCTCGTTGATGTATTTGGAAGCCTCGTTAATGACGGGCTCGGTTGCAGACATTTCAAGAATGTACTGAGCCAGGGGCTCGAGGCCTTTTTCTTTGGCTACCGATGCACGGGTCTTACGTTTGGGTCTGTAAGGACGATATAAATCCTCCACAAGTACCATGGTCTCTGCTGCCACAATCTTCTCACGAAGTTCGTCGGTAAGCATGCCCTGGGACTCAATGCTCGCGAGGACGGTTTCTTTCTTCTCTTCCAGATTGCGAAGGTAGGTAAGGCGCTCGAACAAATCTCTTAACTGCTCGTCGTTAAGAGTGCCGGTGGCCTCCTTACGGTATCTGGCTATAAAAGGAATGGTGTTGCCCTCATCAATAAGCTTGACAGCGGCTTCCACCTGCCATTTCTGAACCTTAAGTTCTTCGGAAATTTTTTTACAAATGTCCATTCAAAATAACCTCTCAAAATGCAAAATCTTGTGTTTTGGCACTCACTTATTATACTAAATAAAGATTTTTCAGGCAACATGAATTCATGGGATAAACCGCCCTGATTTTGAGTACAAATATTTCACAAATACTTCATTTGTATATTTTTACCGAGTTTGGTAATATATCCTTGAATACAATTTATTCGAGGCTGTTATGGACAAATACTTATACGAAGATACCCGTTTAACTCTTGTAAGACGGGCCAGAAATTTTGCGGTGGCATGCCTTTCATGCTCCATAATTCTGTTTCCGGCACCCTTCATTTCTTTGGGGCTTGGCTTTTTTGCCATTCTTTTTGCTTTTCTCTCCAAAGGATACCGTCCCAAAATGGACAAAGAAGCGGTTACTGCCGTTAAATTTGCCGTTGCCGGAATAGTAATCAGCGGTTTTATCCTGTTTTCCGCATATTACAGACTTGCAACGGACACCGAATACAGAAACACCGTAATCACCACAATAGACAAAGCTTACGGCGACCAGTACAAGGCCTTATACGGCACCGGTCCTTCCGAAATAATTAATCAATGGTTCGGAGGTGGCGCCGATGAATAACAAAAAATCCGCAAAAGAACTGATTCTTAATGCCCGCGGCCAGCTCGTAGGCCGCTACGGTCAGGCGATTCTGGTAATCGTAATTGTAGGGATAATCAATTATTTTCTCGGTTCCTTTGCCGACTACGCATATACCGGTTCTTTTGGTTCTTTCCTTTTCAGGCTTTTGATACTTGTAATTATCGATCTGCTGCTGGGAGTTTTGTTCTTTGGACAGGACCGATACTTTCTGAATCTGGTGCGCGGAGTGCAGGGACTGTCTCCCGCGGATTTGTTCTACGGTATTAAGAACAACGCAGACAAGGCAATAGGGCTTCAGGCTGTTTTTACCCTGGTTTCCGCTTTAGTGGCTGTACCGGATGCTTACTTTACCTTCTTTGTTGTGAAGGATGAGTTTGATTATCTTCTGGTATCTTCCGTCTTCAGGCTCATATCTTTGGTACTCCTCTTTGTGGTGCGTCTGTTCTTTGGCTTAAGTTTTTGTATCCTTGCAGACCATCCGGAATACGGAGTTCTTGAGATTTTAAAAGAAAGCAACAGACTTATGACCGGAAACCGTCTTCGTCTGGTATCCGTTGCCCTTCGCATGATACCCTTAATATTGCTGGGATTTCTTGCTTTTGGCATCGGCATTCTTTGGCCCGCCGTATTATACTCAGTTGCCACTAAGAACTTATATCTCGACATTATCGGCGAAGAACCTTTCAATCCGCTTGCGGACAAAGAACCCGAGCCGGAACCGGAGCCCGATCCCAAATCCTTGTTGTTAAAATAATATTTGAGCACGTTAAAATGCCCCATACCTTTTTCGGTACGGGGCATCTTCTTTTGCCTTGATGGTTATGAGAGTTTGAAGAAGTCGATGGCTTCGGTCATTTCCTTGTTCACATCGCTCATGTCGGAAGTGGAGTGCTGTGTATCCATGCAGGCGTCTGTAACGGTCTGACAGGATGCCGCAACTTCCTGAGCGGAAGCTCCCAGCTCTTCGGAAATAGCACCAAGCTCTGTGGTTGCGTTGGTAACTTCGGCCTTAATGGTCTCAAGTTTCTCAGCCATCTTCTGGATGGTATCAATCTCGGTAACTGATGCTTCAACAGACTCTGAAAGAACTTTGAATTTCTCTCTTGCAGTCTCGATATCCGTCTGTTCCTTGGTGATAACTTCAAATACTCTGTTGGAAATATCCACGGTTCCGTTGGAAAGAGCCACAACGTTTTCGATGGTTTCCTTGATTTCTTTTGCTGACTCTGCCGAAGAATCGGCAAGTGTACGAATTTCTTCCGCAACTACTGCGAATCCGCGGCCGGCCTCACCTGCTCTTGCAGCCTCGATGGAAGCGTTAAGAGAAAGAAGGTTGGTCTGAGCTGCGATGGACTCGATAGCCTGTACGGCGCTCTCGATCTTGGAGATTGCTTCATTGGTCTCAGAAATCTTTGAAGAGATGTCCTGAATAGCTCCCACAGATTCAATAGAGCCCTTATGTACGGAATCCATACAAGCGGTTGCTTCGTTGTTGGCACCCTTAATAGCCTCGGAATCCTCGAAGAGGTTCTTAACGTTGGTATTAAGGATTTCAATGTCGTTGCCAAGCTCTATGGCTTTTTCTGCCAGTGTCTGAGCGTTTTCAGCCACACTCTGGGATGTGGTGGCAACTTCGTTGATAGCTGTATTAATCTGGGATACGGATTCAACGTTGTCCTTGGTCATGGAATCAACACTTCCGATTGCAGAATTAAGCTTATTGGCCGAATTCTTAACCGCACCCATTGAATTGTTAAGTGCACCCTTCAAAATCTGGAATGCATTTAAGATACTTACGGTTTCTTTTACCGTTGACTTAGCCTTGCATTCAACAGTAACATCACCTGTACTGAGTTCTTCAAGAGCCTTTGATACGGTGTTAAGAGGAGCCGCTACAGCTCTGCCCACTACAAATGCTATTGCAAAAAGAACTATGATACTTACTGCACTTACTATAATTGTAGTAATTCTTGAAGAATTGATACCTGCCATGATTTCTTTTTCATCGGCGGTAAGAACTGCAATGTAGTGCTCCTGGTCGCCTACGTAGTAAGCCGCATATTTATTGGCGCCCTTAAATACGTATTTGATACAGCCGGGTTCGGGATGCTTGCCTGCTTCAAGGTCGGCTACAAGCTGCTTAACAGCTGCGTTTTCAACAGGATTACCAATCTTAGACTCATCGGGATGATGAAGCATGGTTCCCTTATTGTCTACGAAGTAAACGTAAGCTGTCTTAAGTCCCAGTCCCGAAACATCGGAAATCTGAGTAGCAACAGAGTTAACGAATGTACCACCGCCCACAAAACCTATGGGCTGTCCGTTTACCAGAATCGGAAAATAGAAAGACTGAGTCAGCATTCCCGATGCAGGTGAGGTAATAATACCCGTGTTATAAACACCGTTTGCATTAAGTATGCTGTTTCTTAAGTTTGCGAGGCTGTCGCCCTCTCTTAAGATTTTTCCGATTACGGCGGGAACCTGGTGGGTTAAAACCTTAGTATTCCAGTCCGCAATATAAAGTCCTTCCCATCCTGACAACTTCGCAAAGAAATCATTTGTATACTGATTGGCCTTTGCGATTATCTCCGGATCGTCCGGATTCTGTAACGCCTCAAGAACTATGGGCGCCGAAGAAAAGGCTTTTAAAGTTTCCTTTGCCGTTTCGGTGGCGTAGTCAAAGGATTTGCCAGTTGCCTCAATAATGGTTACCAGCGAATTGTTGGTTGTTTTGTTCAATTCTTTTGTGCTTTTGCTGATGATTATACCCGCTACCACTACGGTTGCAAGCAACATCGGAACAAGAGCAAAAAGAATCAGCGTAACTCTCATACTGATAGCTCCGCCGTTTTTTTTGGTTTTGACACTCTTAGTTGCCATTTTCTATAACCCTCCTTATGCATATTAAATGCCATTAACAATGTTATCACGGGAAAATTAAATAAAAGTTAATGACACTTGTACCATAATTTCGTGATTTCATCCTACCCCCGCACTCCAAATACCGGAGCTGCCAAGGTCACCCCACGGACACGTTCGCACTCTGTTCTTGGTCGTAACGGTCAAAAAAGCAGTGCTTAAATAAGCACAGTTTTTGCCACAACGCACATTTGTAAAATGTGCTTGCGTGCACTAAGCGGATTGAAAAACATCCGCTAAGTGCCGACGAGTCGAAAAGGTCCGTGTGGTGACCTTGGCAGCCCCGATAAGTTTGTGGTGCGGGCACATTATCATTTAAATCGGCTATCGGTAGGGAATAAAGGCTCAGGCAGGGCCAAACTGAATAGTACCCCCGGCTAGTCAAGTCTACCTCGACCGGCCCCCAAAAGGGCATAAGTATACCATCCGGACACGTTCTCACTCTGGTCCTCACGTAGCGGACCTAAAAGTCCTCCGTAAAAAGCACTCCGGACTTTTATCACGTAAGCGGCTTGAAAAACACCCGCTAAGTGCCGACGCTGTGGTAAGGTCCGGCCGATATACTTATGCCCTTTCGTGAGCCGGCCATCAATATAACCTATTCCTGAATGACCTAAGGGTACTATTCAGTTTGGCCCTGCCCGAGCCTAAGGGGAAAAAGAAACGCGGCCTATTTGGCCGCGTTATTCCATTTGAGGTATTCGTTGATGAAGAGGTCAATGTCGCCGTCGAGAACTGCCGAGGCGTTGGCGTTTTCGGCATTGGTGCGGTGGTCTTTGACCATGGTGTAGGGCTGGAGGACGTAGGAACGTATCTGGGAGCCCCAGCCGATTTCTTTGACTTCGCCGCGGATGTCGGAGAGTTTCTCGGCGTTTGCTTCCTTTTTGAGAAGGTAAAGTTTGGCTTTCAACATCTGCATGGCTTTGTCTTTATTCTGATACTGGCTTCGCTCGTTCTGGCACTGTACCACGATTCCGGTGGGAAGGTGGGTGATGCGGATGGCTGAGGAGGTTTTATTGACCTTCTGGCCGCCGGCGCCACTGGAGCGGAAGACATCGATTCGCATATCTTCGTCGGGAATTTCGATATCCAGATCTTCTTCAATGTCGGGCATTACGTCGAGGGAGACAAAAGAAGTCTGGCGCTTGCCCTGGGCGTTGAAGGGGGAGATGCGCACTAGTCTGTGGACGCCTTTCTCGGACTTCATGTAGCCGTAGGCGTTAAGACCGTTAATCTGGAAGGTAACGTTCTTGATGCCGGCTTCGTCGCCTTCAAGAAGGTCGAGGACCTCAACGGAGAAGCCTTTTCTTTCGGCCCAGCGGGTGTACATACGATAGAGCATGCCTGCCCAGTCGCAGGACTCGGTGCCGCCGGCACCGGCATTGAGACGAAGGATGGCGTTGCATTTGTCGTATTCATCGCTCAGGAGATTGGATATTCTTAAGTCTTCGAACTGCTTAATGAAGTCGTCAAGCTCAGCACGAACTTCATCGGGATAGGACTCGTCGGTTTCGTCTTCGCCCATTTCAATAAGGGTTAAGATGTCTTCGAACCGGCCTTTAAGGCCTTTGACGGTGTCGCTGATGCCCTGGAGAGACTTAAGTTCGATGGTAAGCTTATTGGCTTTGTCGGGATTGTCCCAGAAGCCCGGTGCTTCCATTTCCATCTGAAGCTCTTCTATTCTTTTTTCATTGTCTTCAAGGTGTAAGGACTTGGCAAGCTCCTCAAGGGGCTGCTCGTAGCTTAACACCTCGGTTTTTAAGTTATCAAGTAATATCAAAACAAACCTCTTCATTAAAAGGCCTTAGGCATTTCTGCCACAGCACTGTTTGTATTTTTTGCCTGAACCGCAGGGACAGGGATCGTTGGGGTAAACCTTGGCTTCCATCTTCTTGACGGGTGCCTTGGACAAAGAATCATCTTTGTTGGTGCCGGTAATCTTAACGGTCTGCTCACGCTCCATGGAGTTGCCTACACGGATACGCATAAGCATGGTAATGGTCTGTTCTTTGATGCTGTCGGTCATTTCCTCGAACATCGCATATGCTTCGCTCTTGTACTCTTGAACGGGGTCCTTCTGAGCGTAGGCTACAAGACCGATACCGTCACGAAGCTGTACCATATCGTCGATGTGAACCATCCACTTGCTGTCGATGGCTTTTAAAAGAACGATACGCTCAAGTTCACGGATAATCTCAACCTGAGGGAATTCGGCTTCTTTGGACTCGTATAATTTAACGGCTTCACCCTTTAACTGCTGCTCAAGTTCGTTCTTCTTGGTGCCCTTAACGCGCTCGGGAGTGATGAGTTCTAAGGGTATGATGGGCAAAAGAATCTGATTGAGCTCGGTGAAGTCCCATTCTTCTTTCTTCTGGTCTTCGCCTATTACGTGATTGACTGCGCTTTCAACGATGTCGGTAATCATCTTGTAGATTACTTCACGCATGCTTTCGCCTTCGAGTACGCGACGACGCTCGCCGTAGATAATCTCACGCTGCTCATTCATAACCTGGTCATACTCAAGGAGTCGCTTACGGGTGTCGAAGTTACGAAGCTCTATCTTCTTCTGGGCCTTCTCGATGGCGCTGGAGACTAGTTTGTGACGTATCTCCTGACCGTGTTCAATGCCCATGGACTGGAACATGGTCTTATATCTGTCGGAACCGAAGAGTCTCATAAGGTCGTCTTCCAAAGAAATATAGAACTTGGAAATACCTGGGTCTCCCTGACGACCGGAACGTCCGCGCAGCTGATTGTCTATACGACGGGACTCGTGACGCTCGGTACCTATAACTTTAAGACCGCCTGCGGCTCTGGACTGTTCGTCAAGCTTAATATCAGTACCACGACCGGCCATGTTGGTGGCAATGGTAACGGCGCCGAACTGACCGGCGTTGGCTACGATTTCAGCTTCCATTTCATGGAACTTCGCATTCAGGACTGTATGGGGAATGCCCTTCTTCTTAAGGAGTCTTGAAAGTTCTTCGGAAGCTTCGATGGTAACGGTACCGACCAGGATAGGCTGACCGGTCTTGTGAGTCTCCACGATGTCGTTAACAATAGCCTCAAGTTTTTCTTCTCTGGTAATGTATACGGAATCGTCAAGGTCCTTTCTGGCGATGGGCTTGTTGGTGGGAATTTCCACAACGTCCATGCCGTAGATATCCTTAAATTCCTGTTCCTCCGTCATGGCAGTACCTGTCATGCCGGCTTTCTTGTCATATTTGTTAAAGAAGTTCTGGAAGGTGATGGTGGCAAGGGTCTTGGATTCACGCTTAATCTTAACGTTTTCTTTGGCCTCGATTGCCTGATGAAGACCGTCGGAGTAACGACGTCCGGGCATGATACGTCCGGTAAACTCATCTATGATAACGATTTCTCCGTCCTTAACGATGTAGTCTTTGTCCTTGGTCATAAGGTTATTGGCCTTAAGGGCGGTGATGATGCAGTGCTGAATTTCAACATTGTCGGAATCTGCGAGGTTGTCGATGTGGAAGAAGCGCTCGGCTTCCTTGACACCGTGCTCGGTAAGGGTAATAATCTTGTCTTTTTCATTGACGATAAAGTCACCGGTTTCTTCCTGAACGTTACCAAGAATCAGGTCGAGCTTGCCCACTTCCTCAATGTCTTTACCTCTGTGGAGCTGTTTGGCAAGCATGTCAGCCATGGAGTAGATGCTGGTGGACTTGGTGCCCTGACCGGAAATGATAAGAGGGGTACGGGCTTCGTCGATTAAGATGGAGTCGACTTCGTCGATGATGGCATAGTGAAGACCGCGAAGAACAAGGTCTTTTTCGTATGTTGCCATGTTGTCTCTTAAGTAGTCGAAACCGATTTCATTGTTGGTAACATAGGTGACATCGCAGGCGTATGCAGCCTTTTTCTCCTCGGGAGACTGATCGTGAAGAGAACAGCCTACGGTCAAGCCCAGAAATTTGTGTACGGCGCCCATCCAGTCGGAGTCACGCTTGGCAAGGTATTCATTGACGGTAACTACGTGAACGCCTTTGCCTTCAAGGGCATTCAAATAAACGGGAAGGATGTCAGTCTGTGTTTTACCTTCACCTGTTTTCATCTCGGCGATTCTGCTCTGATGCAGGATAATGGCGCCGATAATCTGAACCCTGAAATGTTCGGAATTGATAACACGTCTGGTAGCCTCTCTGGCCAAAGCAAATGCCTCTACCAGCAAATCGTCAAGAGTCTCGCCGTTTTGAAGACGCTGCTTGAATTCCTTGGTCTTATTGGGAAAATCCTCGTCGCGGAGTTCCATCATCTTGGGTCTTAAGGCCTCGATGGCATCCACTAAAGGAGTAATCTTCTTAATCTGCCTTTCACTGTATGTGCCGATAACTTTATCAAGTAACTTCATTACAACTATCCTTTCGGGCATTTAGTGCATAAAACGCCAATGTTTATTCTAACAGATAATCCCATGCTCTTCAACAAAAGAAAGTAACGGTTTTGTTAAAAAAGTGTGAACAAACTGTAACTAAGAAAGCCCCGAAAGCACTGACACCTTCGGGGCTCTTAATAATTCTGTAAAATTTAGTATTCGCAAGCCTTTTCTTCGCCTGTGATGACTCTTAAGCCGCCCTGGCAAAGAGCAAGGAGTTCGTCCTCACCGGGATAAACGGTGAAAGGAGCAATCCAGCCTGCTTTTTCCTTGATGGCATCGCAGGTGGTCTTGCCGTAAGCGATACCGCCGGTAAGGATAATCTGGTCAACCTTTCCTTCAAGAACGGTTGCCATAGCACCAATGTCCTTGGCTACCTGGTAGTGGAATGCCTTGAATACAGCGGTTGCTGTAGGGTCGCCTTCTTTGGCCTTGGCTTCAACGATTCTAGCGTCGTTGGTGTTAAGGTATGCGTTGAAACCGCCGTTACCTACGAGCTTCTTGTAAACTTCCTTCTCGGAGTATTTGCCGGAGAAGCACATCTTAACAAGGTCGCCTGCGGGAACGCCGCCTGCACGCTCGGGTGAAAAAGCACCTTCGCCGTCAAGAGCATTGTTAACGTCCACAATCTTGCCGCCCTTATGAGCACCAACGGAAACACCGCCGCCCATGTGAACTACGATGAGGTTTAAGTCTTCGTATTTCTTGCCAACTTCCTTGGCATATCTTTTGGCAACAGCCTTCTGGTTAAGAGCATGGAATACGGAACGTCTGGGAAGTTCGGGCACACCTGAGAATCTTGCAATGTCTGCAAGCTCGTCAACTACTACGGGGTCAACGATAAAAGAAGGAATGCCTAAAGAATCACCGATTTCTCTTGCAAGTACGCCGCCGAGGTTGGAAGCGTGCTGGCCCTGCTTGCCTACGATAAGGTCTTCGAGAAGTGCGTTGGAAACCTTGTAAGTACCGCCGGGGATGGGCTTTAACATACCGCCGCGGCCTACGATGAAGTCAAGCTGCTTTAAGTCGAATTTCTTTTCCTTTAAGATGTTTAAAATAACTTCCTTACGGAAATCCTTCTGCTCGTAAATGGAACCGTACTGAGCAATCTCTTCGGTGCTGTGGCGAAGAGTCTCGTCAAATAAAAGGGTCTCATCGCTGAAAACACCGATTTTGGTGGATGTGGAACCGGGATTGATAATCAAACTGATATAAGCCATTTTATTTCTCCTTCTTCATGGATTCTGCAACTACTGCCGCAAGGGCGATGGAATTAAGCTTAACGTCCTTGGTGTCTGAACGGCTGGTAAGAATTGCGGGAGCAATGGTACCTGTTAAGATACAGCCGTTCTTAACTTCGGTAGTGTGAACAAGTGTCTTATATACAAGGTTACCTGCGTGGATATCGGGGAAAAGAAGGATGTCCGCATCACCCTGAATCTTACGTCCTGTAGCTCCTTTGTGCTTGGCAGCTTCCGGATCGATGGCAAGGTCCATGGAAAGAGGTCCGTCAACGATACAATCCTTGATGATACCTTCTTCGTTCATGCGGGTAAGCTCACCTGCTTCAACGGTACAAGGCATCTTGGGGTTAACAACTTCAACGGCTGCAAGAGGAGCAACCTTGGGGTTGTCGATACCGCAGGCCTTACATACCTTAACGGTGTTGTTGATGATATCAACCTTCTGTTCAAGTGTAGGATAAGGAAGGAAAGCTACGTCAGTTAAGAAGAATAAATGATCGAAGCCCTTGATTTCAAATACGCAAACGTGAGAAAGAGTGGGAACCTCGGGGTTTCTCAAACCTACTTCTTTGTCAAGAAGTCCCTTTAAGAAGCTCTTGGAATCGATAAGGCCCTTCATGTAAATGTCGGCCTTGCCTTCGTGAACAAGCTTAACTGCGGTAAGTGCAGCTTCCATGGTGTCTTTCTTGTCGATGATTTCGTAATCGGAAAGGTCCATGTTGATTTCTTTGGCAATGGCGCGAATCTTGTCTTCATCGCCTACCAGGATTGCATTGGCAATTTTCTTTTCTTTGGCTTCCTTGATAGCCTCAAGTACAGGTGTGTCTTCCGCACATGCAACAGCAACGGTCTTAGTGGGAAAAGAAGTGACTTTGCTGATAATGTCGTCAAATCTTACTTTCATTGTATTCCTCCTGAAAATGTATTCTTTATAACGGGTTGCCCCGAAAACAGTCATCGTTAAAATAATAACACTCGGTCACAAAAAAGTCCATAGAAAAAGGGGGCCGACTGACCCCCTTTAAGTAACAGTTTTAATTTTTGAGCGCGCTTAACTTCTCGGCATTCTCTATCATTCTGGTAACAACTTCCTGAACGCTTTCCACAATCTGTTCGTTTTGCTCGGTAGCTTCACAGGTAGTGGTGGAGTGAGCCGATACTTCTTCGGTGATGGCGGAAATGGTCTGGATGCTTTCCACAATCTCCTGGTTGGCAGATGCAAGTTTGGATACTACACCGGTAAGATTCTGGGAATCCGTACGAATATCTCTGATGCTGTCCACAATCTTGGAAAAGCTTTCGGCTGTAACCGCTGCGGATTCGTTCTGAACGTTATTGCTTTCAACCAAAGAATTGATGGCGGTTACAACCTCACCCATTTCTTTGGATATTCCGTCGATAAGTTCGCTGATGTTGCCTGTTGCCGTCTGAGTCTGACCCGCAAGGTTGGAAATTTCGGTAGCAACTACCGCAAATCCTCTTCCCGCTTCACCTGCTCTTGCAGCCTCAATGGATGCGTTAAGTGCAAGAAGACTGGTCTGGCTGGCAACGCTCTTAATAAGAGCTACTATTGTCTCCATCTGAGCAGTGGATGCCTTCAGTTCCTCAACTTCCTTCATAACGGCAGTGCCCGCATCTCCGGAAATCTTGGCCTGATCCATAAGTTTCTCAATGTTGTTGCGGCCTTCTCTGGCTGCCTCAACGGTAACGTCAACGTTACTTCCGATGTTATTGGAAGCTTCGGTAACTTTGTCTATCTGAGCCTGTATCTCTTCGGTCTTAACAAGCTGATTCTGAATGCTCTCGGCTGAATCCGTGGTGCCTGTCTGAACTTCCTGCATGGATGCAAGGGTTTCTTCGCTGGAAGCGGTTAACTGGGTCATCTTGTCGGATACAATGCCTACGTCTGAAATAAGTGCTTCGGAAACTTTCATGACGCTGTCCAAAAGATGGGTGGTCTTCTCTCCCGCCTCGTCTATGGTTCGGATTCTTTCGTCGTTGACGCTGCAGGTGATTCTGTTACAGATAATTGAATAGGCGCTGACAAAAAGCATGGCTGCGACTTCAATCTCTGTAGCCTCCATTCCGTAGTTCTTAAGTGTAATAAGAAAAGCATGAAGCAATGCTATAACGGCAACACCGCCGGCAATTCTTATGGAAAATCCGAAGTTATTAAAAAGGGTAACCACGAAAACCATGGGAATCGCATATACAAATACGGACTGTTCCGGACTGGTAAAGCAGCTTACCGCATAAAAGATTCCGTATCCTATGCCCATAATGTCTTTGACATACTCGCTGTCATTGACTCTTGTATAAAGAATCCAGCAGGCAATCAGCGGGATAAGGTCAAGTGCCGCAATAATCAAGAACAATCCAAGAGTTTTAGTACCCTTTAAAAGTTCAATCAGATATGCCAAAAGAAGCACAATCGAAATGACGGTATAAAGAATCGTTGCGGTTTTATTGACTCTTGCTTTTTCCGTATTGATGTTGTTCATAAATAATCCTCCATAAGAATGAAATTGACCCACAATACGGAATTATTATAGCACAAATTGTCCGAATATTCTACATTTTCAGGTTAATAACCAGTTAATATTTTGTTATCCGACGGTTGTGTCTTTTTTTGTCTGAATTCAGTGAATTTTTATTTTTTCTTTGTACCCGAAAATATGCCTGCGGCTATGGCTGCCACACAAGGTACGGTCATTATGATGCCCACGCTTCCGCTTATGGCCATAATAAGCTCGATTGCCACAAAATCCGTGTTAAGGAGCTGGTTTAAGCCGACTCCGTATGAATAAATAAGCACCATCATGTTAAGGGAGCTTCCTGCATAAGCAAGTACCAGAGTGTTGGCCATGGTACCCATTGCATCGCGGCCGATGTTAAGTCCTGACTTAAAAAGCTTCGCAAAGCCTATCCCGGGGTTCAAGGAAGCTATTTCCGACACTGCCGAAGAAACCGACATTGAAACGTCCATTACCGCTCCGATGGCCGAAATCAGTATGGCTGAGGTAAACAGCCCCCTTAGCTTAATAGGGTAGGACGAAAGAAGAAGCAAAAGCGCCTCCGCCTCATCCGTCTGATATATGGTAAGTGAACCTATTCTTGTGGCAAGTTCTCCCAAAAGTGCCGCAAATAGTACGCCGCACATGGTTCCCAGCACTGCAGCCGCAGTCTTACGTGTAAGGTCGCCTATAAGCACAAAAGAAAAGCATGTTGTTACCGCAAGTATCGCCACCGTAACCCATATAGGGCTGAAGCCTTTAAAGGCAAGCGGTATCAGGATAAACACTATCGCCACGAAGGTGTAAGCAAGTCCCAGGAACGCCATGGCTCCTTTTTTGCCCCCTACCAGGGTCAGTATCAAAAGAAACAGCACCACAAGTCCCAGAATTAAAGGTGTGCGGTTGTAATTGTAAATACTTACGGAATACACTCCTTCTTCCGTAGTATCTATTCTCACGCTGACCTTGTCATTTTCATGCACGTCCACGTTGTAAATGGCGCTTAAATAGTTTTTGACAAAGCAGATATCTCCCTCGTATCTTCCGGAAAGAATCTTAAGTTTAAGATCCATGCTGCCCTTTTTAACATTATCGGTTTTGGCATCGATAACGGTATTGTCACTTATAACCTCAAGGACACGGGCGGTTTCGTATTCGGTACCGATTCCGTCTTTGAGTTCAAATTTCGGTTTGTCTTTATTTAAAAAGAAAATAAGGAGACAGTTTATTGCAAGAAATACTATTGCCGCCGCTGCCTTTACGAGGAGACTTTTTTTCATGATGCCTCTTTCTACCCAAATGGCTCACGTTTCCGTGAGCCACCTGGTTTATGTGTTATTTTATTTTACCACAAGTTTTGTACGTGATATGGTGTAGGAATTGCCGTAAATGTCAATTACCTTACAGAATACTTCCAATCCGTCTCTGGTAACATTGGCATGTCTTACATAAGTGTCGGTGTAATCGCCTGCCTTATGAATCTTGCCGTCTCCGCCGCATTCAACGGGAAGATAGGTGTACCAGCGGTATGTAGCGATGGCATCCGGAGTAAGAACGATTTCTCCGTCCTTTTCCATGTATGCTTCCGCAAATACCTTAAATTCAATTCTCTTGCCGTTCTTGGCTACGATTTCATCACCTACAATGTTAACGCCGTAAACCTTGGCATTGGTAACGGTTGCAACGTCTGACTTAACCTTATTGCCGTAAGCATCGGTAATGAGACAGTATGCCTGAAGTCCGTCGGTTGAAGATGAGGTGTGTCTCATAAAGGTGTCGGTATACATACCGGCCTTATGGAACTTGCCGTCTCCGTCAGCTTTCTTGTAGTACCAGCTGTAGGTAAGTCCGTCGCCTTCTGCCTCAACCTTGATTTCAAAGCGCTTGCCGGGCTTTTCGCCGATAACGTCTGCAGGCTGCTTAACTATCTTAAGTTCCTTGGGCTGTACTTCAGTAACTGTAATTTCGTCACAGTTTCTTACTCTCAAAACGGGTACGGAAACATCGGAGCTTCCTTCGGGATGCATGTAAAGCACGCCGACTGCGCTTACTGTTGCGCCTTCTTTAACCGTTTCTGCCAGGTTGTTCTCACCTGTGGTGCCGCTGTAGATGTAGCCGTCGATGAAGATTGCAGCTTCTTTGCCGGTTGAATCCATGAGCCAGAACTCGCTTAATGCGCCGTTCTCCACAAGTACTCTTGTAACCTTACCTTCGGTCTTAACAAGCTTACCGCCGTGAACGTCGTAGTTCATGGCTTCTTCTGTGGAAAGAACCGTAGGATCCACAAGCTTCTTCTCATCGGGAAGAACCTTAGCGGAAATAACCTTTAATTCAAGGTCGCCCTGGTAGGATGAAACGAAGCCTACGACGCGAACCTTGGTACCAAGTTCAAGACCTGCCTCAGCGTAAGGGAAGATATCGATACCTGCGGTTTCGTCCTGAATATAAATGGTGTCAAAGAAAGTGTTGAATTCATTGGCTGTTCCTGCTGTTACATAGCCTTCTACGCAGAATACGTCGCCGGTGTTACCCTGTCTTGCTGCGGCGATGGTGCTTACTTCAAGGGAAACTTCGCTGCCTTCGAGGATATTTTCAACTATTGTTGCGTTTGCGTAAGGAAGTGAATCGTTGTTGTCGATTTCTGCCTTAACTTCAAAGTCTGAACAGAATACGCCGCCTGCCACGAAGATGTCGCCGCCTGCTTTGGTCTTCTGGTGTGCAAGGAAGGTTACATCACCCATGTTGTCGTTCCTGATGTTGGCGCTTCCGTCTGCATTGTAAAGCTTGTTGCCGTTGTCGTCCTTGCAGTCTACGGAGTATGTGGTGTCAAAGCCCCAAACGAGCTTCTCAGCCGCATAAACAACATCGTTCTCAACTGCGCCGCTTACATCGATGGAGCAGCCTGAGTACTGGCTGTATACCTGGAACTTGTCGGGATCTGCATCCTTGGAGTAAACACCCTTAAGGAAAGGAGATTCCATGTTGAAGTTTTCAGGGTAGAGTCTGTAAGTCTGTCCGCCGTTGTGTGTATCATCCATTACTTCGTCGGAATTGATACGGATGGTGGAGCCGATGCCCTCAAGGAGTGCATTGGTCTGTACGCCTGCCTGGTAGTTGTTGTAATCGGCGATACCGCAGATGATTACGCTTCCGCCGTTTGCAACGAATTCTTTTACCGCCTCGATAAACTCAGGCTCGAAGGTCTTGTGGTCGTAAAGAGGAGGATTGTTCTTGGTATCCTTAAGTCCGGGTGAAGAAATAACAAGAAGCTTCGCTCCGGAAAGGGTATCTGCGTTAACGGTATCCTTAATGAGGCTTGCACGAAGGTTGTGCTTAGCACACATGGAGATAAGGTTGTTAACGTTGTTCATGTAGTAACCTGCAACGTAGTC
>CAMNCH010000045.1 GCA_946534145.1 uncultured Lachnospiraceae bacterium | reverse complement strand
TCGCCTTTTTTCGGCTTTTTTTCACAAAGAAAGGCCCCCGCCTAAGCGGAGGCCTTAATGTCAGTCAGTTTTGAGTATAATTATTTCTTCCACTCGTCGTACTGCTTCTGTGCTTCTGCCAAAACATCCTGGTATCCTGCTGCATCAAGTGCTGCCTGGAACTCAGCGATCTTAGCATCAACGTCCTTCTCAGCGAAGCCGCCGTTCTCAAGAACGAAGCCATACTGCTCTAAAACGTCGTTGCAAGCGGTGAGCTTGTCATTAACCTTGGAGTCGTCGAACATGAAGCCTGCAGCTGAAGAACCTGTAGCGGAGCCGTTGAATGCTTCGTAAAGGGACTTCTTGTTAACAGGTTCGCCTGCTTCAAGAGTGTCAAGTGCAAGTGCGGAAGTAGATTCCCACATGGAGTGGTTGTACATGTCGCCCTTCTTAACAACCTGGCCGTTAGCATCAAGATCGTAATCCTTGCCTTCGATACCGTAGGTGTATAAAGAAGCAACAGTGTTATCGGTGAAGAGGTAACCTAAGAACTCGATACAAGCCTGAGCCTTAGCCTTGCTGCACTTAGAAGAAATAGCGTAGCAGGAACCAAGTGTTGAGTTGGTGTGTGCCCAGTGACCTGTGATAGGTGCAAAGGAAACATCCTGATTGTAACGTCCGTCAGCTTCGTCGTTGTTGGGGATATCTGTCCACCATGAAACTGCCCAGTCCTGAGTCTGTGTGGTCTGGTCTGTTGTGGTCTTGGTAGCTTCATCTTCTGAAAGATATCCAAGGTCAGCCCAGTGGCACATAAGAGTAACGAATTCTTTGTACTCGGGAGTAGCGATAGGGTTAACTACGCTGTTGGTAGCTCTGTCAACACCGAGAAGAGAGTTCTGGGTGAAGCAATCGAACTTGTCGATGTAGTAACGATAGAACATAGCGGTGTGCTGTGAAAGGTAAGGATAAGGAAGTCCTTCTTTTTTCGCATCTTCAAGAATACCGGTGGTCTCAAGATCCTTAAGGGTCTTAACCTTAGAAATGTCCCAGCCGTACTTGTCAACGAGGTCCTGTCTGAACATTACGTCGTAACCTTCAACAGAGTCCTTGTATACGGGAACGAAAAGGTTCTTTCCGCCGTACCTGGAACCATCCCAGAGTGCCTGAGGCATGCTGCCGTAAAGGGTAGTGCCGGGAAGAAGGTCTGTAATGTCATAAACTGCGTTGTTGTTGTAAAGGCTCTTACAATCGATTACGCTCTGCCATGCAGCAGTCCAAAGAAGATCGATTTCGCCGTTGGTAAGTGCAAGGTTAGCCTTTTCAGGGAATTCGCCTGAAGGGATGTCCTTAATCTGAACCTTAACTTTTGAGCCCTTGCTTTCAAGGTACTTGTTGATTTCTGCGGCAATAGCGTCAACTTCTGCTGTGTCGGGATTGCCAAGGTTGAAAGATGCTCTGTAGATGCTGACTGTGTTGTCATCACGCTTGGAGCCGCCTGCGCTTCCGCATGCTGTCAATGAAAATAACATTGTAGCAGCTAAAATTACGGAAACAATTTTAGTGAATTTTTTCATTGTAAATCCTCCCTATAATTTATTTCTAAGCTTCCCCACAATGAAGGAGCCTGAAACCGATGTTATATCAGCCCTTAACGGAGCCGACTGTAAGACCCTTGATAAAGTATTTCTGGAAGAAAGGATAAGCTACCATAATGGGTCCTATTACTATGATAACCGTTGACATTGTGGCCGTTGCCTGAGGAATGCTGCCCTGCATAGCCGCAAGTGCCGATGAAGGAATGTTTCTTGCGTTAACCAGCATTTCGATGCTCTTCTGAATGTTGATAAGAAGAAGCTGCAAAGGTTTTTTGCTGGCGGTGTCCATGAACATAAGGGCGTTTTGCCAATCATTCCAGTACATGGTAGCCATCATGAAACCTACGGCCGCAAGAGCAGGTTTCATAAGAGGGAATGTAATCTGGAAGAAGGTTCTGAACTCTCCGGCTCCGTCTATTCGGGCCGAGTCCATAAGTTCCTCCGGGACACTGGTCTGTATGTACGTCCTCAGGATTATGATGTTCATGGTGGAAACCATAATCGGAAGAATCAATACCAGAAGATTGTCCTTCAGGTGATATGTGCCGGTAAAAATAAGGTAAGCGGAAAGCTGACCGCCCTGGAAAAGCATGGGGATAAGCATAAATACCGACAAAAATTTTCTGAGCATAAAATCGTGTCTAGTGAGTACGAAAGCAAACATACTCATTACCAAAAGTCCCACTCCCGTACCTACAAGAGTTATGACTATGGTGTTCATATAAGACTGGTACAGCTGTTTGCCGTATCTGAGCACCGCATTCATACCGTTTAAGGACCATGCCTTGGGGAAATAGCTGTAACCGTACTGGGTAATACTCATTTCATCCGAAAAGGCAGATATGAAAACCAGTATAATAGGCAATGCGCAGATAAATGTGTATATCAGGAGGCAAACTGTAAGAATAAACTGTCCGACTCCGTATTTTTCTCTTTTCCCGGTGTACTCCAGGTCCTTGTTTTTGTTCTTAGCCATCCTGAAGCCTCCGTTAGAATAATGCGTTGTCCGGTTCTATCTTTCGTACCACATGGTTGGCAAAAAGAATCATAACCGTACCGATAACCGACTGTAAAAGTGATGCCGCTGCGGTAAATCCGGGTTCCGAAGTATGAAGAATCATATTAAGAACGTAGGAATCCACAACTCGTGTAGTGGGATACAAAGTACCCGTATTACGTGTTACCTGATAGAAAAGACCTGTATCGGAGTGCATCATGCTGCCTACACTCAAAAGAAGCATTACGCTTATCATGGGAATAAGTGAAGGAAGGGATACATGCCAGATCTGTTTCCATTTATTGGCTCCGTCAATCTTGGCAGCTTCATAAAGCTGTGTATCGACGCCAGCCAGAACGGACATATAAAGCACTGAACCGTAACCTACGCTGTTCCACATCTTAACTATGGTAAGAATGACAGGCCATGCGGAAGGTGTTGAATACCATCTCGTACTCAGGTTAAACACCTCATTAATCATACCCGTGTTGGTATTTAAGTATGCAAAAACAATAAACTGAACAGCCGCATAAGAAATGAATACCGGAATAATAACGATACTCTGCATCACCTTGGCGAGTTTCTTAAGAATCAGCTGGTCAAAAGAAATGGCAACCACAATGTTCAAAAACGTTCCGATTGCAGTAAAGATTACGTAATACATCAGGGTATTCTTGGTCATGTTAATAAGAATATCCTTGGACGCGAAAAGAAACTTAAAGTTGTCAAATCCGCAGAAAGGGCTCTTCCAGATACCTACCTGATAGTCAAGTTTCTTGAATGCCATAATAAGTCCGGCCATGGGCACATAAGCAAAAAGAAACAAGATGATAACCACAGGCAGAGCCATCAGGAAATATGGCCAATGCTTAGCCGTGTTCTTCAAAAGCTGCTTCATCCACAATTCTCCTTCACAGCGAAATTACTTAATCGTTTTCGCAAGAAAAAGATACATCAAATCTTATACTTTTGCAATATTATTTTATTCGTTTATCGTCACATTTACTAATTTTCGTCAAACTGAACAGTTTTGTCCGCTAATTTTTTGTTAATTTTATGCTTGAACCCCCTGTTTTAGCCCGTTTGTAAACTTATTTAACTTAATTGTTTTCCCTGATAAATTATCAGACAACTTGACTTTTTCGCTTTGGGGAAGGCGGGGTAAACAGCGCTAATTATCTGCATTTGCTTCCGTTTTTCTTTTTCTGTGGTCCGGTTACGTAACAGTTTCGAAAAATTGCTTAAACGTTTTAACAATTTAAAGCGTAAGTTACGCAGGTTTCCAAAAATATGTTTAAAAAAATATGTTAAAAATTGCTTTTTCTATTGCATATGGAATTCTTTAAGATATAATAGTGAATTGTAAGTTAGTAAAACGTTTTATAAGCCTAAATTACTGAATTCTTGAACGGAGCAAAAGACTATGAAACAGATTAATTTTGATGAAAACTGGACTTTCAGACGGTGTTTCCTGGATGCATACTTTATGGCGGAAGCACCCGGCACTGTGGTAAATCTTCCTCACGATGCCATGATTTCCACCGAGGTTAAGCCCGACGCCCCCGCAGGCGTGGACAGCGGTTATTTCGAGGGTGGCCTTGCAAGCTACACCAAATATGTGGAATTTCCCCAGGAATGGGAGAATGAGTCCGTGGGACTTTATTTCGACGGTGCCATGACTACTGCAAGCGTAGACATTAACGGTTACAAGGTTGCGGCTTCCCACTACGGCTACTCGCCTTTTTACGCAGACCTTACCGACTGCATCACCTTCGGCGAGAAGAACCGTATCACCGTTAACACCGAGACACCCATCCGTCCCGGTTCCCGCTGGTATCCCGGCCTCGGCCTTTTCAGAGGCGTCAAGCTCTGCCGAGGCCCCAAGGTTCATATCGACAATGACGGTATTTTCTTATACACCCGTGAGATTTCCGGCGGATACGCATTTATTAACGGTTCGGTTACCGTTGTTAACGGTACTGTTAAGAATCGGCTTGTGAGAGTTACGCTTTCTTTTTACAAAGAGGGATCCGATGTTGCGGATGAAACCGTTTCAAGCGTAATACAGGTTAACGCAGGCAAGCGTGAAGATGCCCACCTGGCATTGAGCCTTAAGAATCCTGTTCTCTGGAGTGCCGAAGAGCCCAATCTTTACACGGTTAAGGCTACGGTTACCGATCTCGGCGAATTCCGCACTCACTTTGTGGCAGATTCGGAGCAGACTGTTGATGAAGCCGAGACGATTTTCGGTGTTCGCACCGTTACGGTTGATGCTGTTCACGGACTTCGCGTTAACGGCAAAACCGTTAAGCTGCGCGGTGGCTGCCTCCACCACGATAACGGGCTTTTGGGTGCGGTTTCTTTGTACGAAGTCGAGGCGCGCAAGCTTAGGAAGATGAAAGAACTGGGCTTTAACGCTATCCGTACCACCCACAATCCCATGTCCGCCGCTCTCATCGAAGCCTGCGACAGAGTGGGTATATACGTATTCGATGAAGCTTTTGACTGCTGGAATATTGCAAAAAGAAGCGGCGGTTACAGCGAATATTTTGAGACAAACTGGGAGAAAGACCTGACCGCCTTTGTACGTCGCGACAGGTCACATCCTTCCGTAATCATATGGTCTACAGGCAATGAAATTCCCGAGCGTGGCGGTCTCGCAAACGGTTACACCACCGCTACACGTCTGGCTGAGAAGATGCGTTCTTTGGACCCTTCCAGACCCGTCAGCAACGGTATCTGCTCCTACTGGAGCGGCCTCGACGACAAGTTGGCCAAAGACCAGAACAATGCCCAGAACGCAGCAGGCGATTTCTTTAAGACCCTTTGGGAGGACAATTCCGAGCCTTTCACCAACGGTCTTGATGTCGTAGGCTACAATTACATGGAAGATTTGTACGAAAAAGACCATGAAATGTACCCCCATCGTGTCATGATGGGTTCCGAGAACTATCCCAGAGAAATCGGCTACAGATGGCCCCTCGTGGAAAGTCTTCCTTACGTACTCGGCGAATTCACCTGGACCGCATGGGACTACATCGGTGAAGCAGGCCTCGGCAAAGCAGTCTACGTAGACCCTTCCGACCCCGTAGCCTCCTACAAGCCTTGGGAATTGATGCCCGGCACCACATCCCCCTTCCCCTGGCGTACCTCAAATGATGCGGATTTCGACATCACAGGCAATATGCGTCCCCAGGGCGCTTACAGAAGTGTGGCCTTCGGCAGTACATCAGCTCATCTCTACGCCCTTCACCCTAAGAATTTCGGCAAGGTAGAAGTAATGAGTTTCTGGGGCTTCCCCGATTTATTGAAGTCATGGAATTACGAAGGTTACGAAGGCAAGCCCATAGAGGTATATGCTTTTTCAAGTGCCGACGAAGCAGAGTTTTTCTTAAACGGCAAGAGCCTCGGTCGTAAGGCAATTTCCAAAGAACGTCCTTACCCGAATTCAGTGAAGTTTGAGTGTGAATACCAGCCCGGCACCCTTGAGGTAGTCTGCTACAAAGACGGTCGCGAAGTCAGTCGCGACGCCCTTAAGACCACCGGTGCTCCCGCCTCTCTTCGCGTCACTTCCGAGAAGCCTTGTATCGCTGCAGACGGTCACGATTGCGTATTCGTCAATGTGGAAATTCTGGACTCTGAAGGCCTTTTGGTTCCCGATGCTTCGGTTTCTCTCGAAGCTTCGCTTACCGGCCCCGCAGAGCTGGCAGGCTTCGGCTCCGGCAATCCCGTAACCGACGAGCTCTACACCGCTCCCTCCACGGTTTCCTTCAAAGGCCGTGCCGCCGCAGTGCTCCGCTCCGGCTACACTTCCGGTACCTGCACTCTCCGCATCAACGCAGATGATTGCGGCTCCGCAGAGATTAATCTTGAAGTTAAATAGACCCGATGATACCAATTCAAACCTTAGAAGAGTTAAACAAAAAAGGTGGAAGTTGACCGTATCTTAGCATGTTTAACTCTTATTACCGGAAATTGGTAAATCCGAAAAAATCAGAAAACCTCCCCGGCTCCGGGGAGGTTTTACATATTTCTGTGTTCTTAAGTAAACTACATTCCTATGTCATTTTTCCGATCTTAAATAAAATTTCCCGACAAGCCATACGGCTGCTCTTGTGGGCAAAAGATTGTAAAGCGCCAGCAAAAACCGATATTTTCCACCCGCAACATATAACGGAGCAGGGTTTTTCTTACAGGCGGCACGAACGATAACTGAAGCAACTTTTTCAGGCGAAATACCGGTTCTCTCATCCTTTTCCATGGAGGCAACTGCATTGTCACACCCCGGATACAAAGAATCCGTGCCATCCTCCTCTTTAGACCCTTGGGTGTTTTGCTTAATTCTTGCATCGGTAAAGCCGGTGCTTGCATCTCCGGGCATGACGACAGCTATGCGTATTCCGTATTCACGCACCTCATTTCGAAGCGCAAGTGCCACGGAATTTACAGCTGATTTGCTTGCAGAATAAAAAGCCTGATAAGGCAGTGCGATAGGCGCGCCGACAGAGCTTACAAAAACAATGGTACCGCTTTTTTGTGCGCGCATATACTGAATAACCGCCTGAGCAGCATATATCTGGCCATAAAAATTGACATCCATAATTCGCCTTGCCATCTCATTTGAAGTCAGCTCCACAGGCCCTGAAATACCCATGCCGGCATTGGCAATCAGCAAATCAATCCGCCCTTCCTTAAGAGCAATCTCATCTATTATTGAGCGAACCGAGCTCTCATCAGATACATCTGCGCTAAAAGCTGTTACCCCGGTCGGTGCAAGTTTTCTTCGACTGATACCGTAAACCTTGTAACCCTTTTCAACCAGCTGTTTACACACCTCATATCCAAACCCGGAGCTGGCACCCGTAACAATCGCAACCATAAACAAAACCTCCCTTATACCTTTGCAAAAACCCCGGCCATGGGCCGAGGTTTCAAATTACTTTACAGAACGGGCAAACTTAATCGCGCCGGGACACTTCTTATTGGGGTCTGCCATTTCCCAGGGATTCCAGCGGCAGTAGTCTTTGCAGTGGAGGCACTGTCCGTAGGGTTCTCCTCGGAGGATGTGGCCTGCAATGGCGGGGTCTACCAAATGAGCTTTGCCCATGTCAGCCATGTCAATTCCGGTTGCAAGGGCCGCCTCTATATCTTCGCGACCGTTAATATTGTGAACGCCGAAAACAGGCATATCGGGAAGCGCCTCTTTAATCTTGGAAGCGCCGTAAACAGCAGGTGAACAAGGAAATCCTTCAGGAGCAAAAGCATCACAGTCACCGCCGTAAGAAGCATCAATAAAGTCCGTAACATCAGCAAGTGCGCGGGCGTTACGAATACCATCCTCAAGGGTCGGCTCAAAGGCTCCGAGTCTGATGCCCACTATAAAGTCATCGCTACAGGCAGCCTTAACAGCCTGAAGTGTTTCTCTTGCAAACAATGCCTTATTCTCACCGTACTCGTCGGTTCTGAAATTATTACGGCTGTTGCAGAACTGCGAAAAAAGGTATCCGTGGCATCCGTGAAGTTCGACTCCGTCAAAGCCCGCTTTTTCGGCACGTAAAGCCGCCGCCACAAAGTCCGCCGTAGTCTCTTTTATACGTTCCTTACTCATCTCGTGGCCGTTATTGACCTTGCGATACACCATATCGCTGGGCGCATCCGCTTCGTGGTCGATACCGTTGCCGCCTGCGTGAAGAAGCTGAATAAAGGCCGCAGCACCGCCTGCATGAATAGCGTCCGCAATCTTCTTAAGGCCCTCAATCTGACCGTCTTCCCAGATTCCAAGCTCAGTATCCGCAAGGCGCGAACGCTTCGTAACCGCGGTAGCTTCCACAATAATCAGCCCTGCGCCGCCCTCAGCCATAGCGCGGTAATGCTCGATATTGCGTTCCGTAACATATCCGTTGTCATCCGTCCAGTAAAAGCAAACCATAGGCGGAACCGCAATACGATTTCTGATGGTAAGCCCCTTAATCTTTAATGGTCTGTTCATCCCTCTAACCTCCCATAACTATTTGTTATTTCTGAAGAATTCCGCCACAAACTCATTGGCAGGATTATTGTACACGTTAACCGGCGTGTCATCCATCATAATAATACCGTCTTTTAGCACAATAATGCGGTCTGACAGTGCCATGGCATCATACTGGTCGTGCGTAACATACACAATTGTCGTGTTGATGGAACCATGGAGTTTCTTAAGCCAGCTGCGAAGTTTCTCCCGCATCTGCGGATCCAGGTTCGAAAACGGTTCATCCAAAAGAAGCACTCTGGGCTTCCTTATAAGCGCGCGTCCAATCGCCACTCGCTGCCTCTCGCCACCCGACAATTCCTGCGGAAGGCTCTCAAGTTTGTCTTCTATTTCAAGCAAAACACTGAGTTTCTCAACCTTCTCCTTAATCTCATCTCTCGGAATATGCTTAACCTCTAACGGAAAAGCAATATTCTTAAACACCGTCTGATTGGGATACAGCGAATAATTCTGAAACACCATCGCCACATCTCTGTCCTCGGGCTTTAAATCCGTACAGTCGTTATCTCCGAAATACACGCTTCCCAACGGCGGTATCTCAAGCCCCGCAATCACTCTGAGAATAGTACTCTTTCCCGAACCCGAAGGTCCCAGTATTCCGAGCAGTTCCCCTTCCTTAACGGCAAAAGAGCAATGCTGTAGCGCCACAACACCTTCGTTAGACGTGTAAGGCATCGCCTTCTGACGCTCAAGAATCTCCCTCTTACGCTTACGTCCGAATATTCCCGACACCTTCTGGAAAGGATAAATAACGGTAACATCTTCAAGTCTGATATCAGCCATCACGCTTCCTCCTTTCCGGCAGCATCGTCACCTAAACTGCCTTTCTCCCCGAAATCCTGCACCTCTCCCATATCCACATTTTCCTCAATAAACTTCTTCAGGCTCTTCTCCATAAAAGGCCGCAGAAAGTCTGCGTACAGTGCAGGCGTAATCATAATCGACAAAGGAAATATCTCAAGTAACAGCGCAAAAAACCCGATTAACACAATACTTAACACATTCATTAGCGGTTTCTTAAGGGAAAAATACAACGAAAGCCTTATTATCGTCGACAACGGAGCATCAAACCTCGACAACATCACCGGCACATAGGTCATCGCCGGCACAATCGCTATCGTAATCAGCACGCCGAGAATCATATAAAGCATGCCGAACACATTTACCCTAAACAGTTGGTACCCGGTCCAAAGCCCCTCTGCTATAAACGCAAGCGCCACCACAATTATAAACGACAAAAGAAGCCCCTTCTTCAAATTCTCCTTAAACGTATCCCAGAAGCACTTAAACACACCGTTACCGCGCCCGGGCCCGAATATCACCTTATTCGTCGTATGATAAAGAGCGGCCGTCGACGGGACTACAGTCAATATCGGCAAGGAGAATATTATCCAAAAGAAGCTCACTATAAGCATGTTTGCAATTGTTTCAAGTATCTTAACAAAAGGGCTGTTATACTGCATCTTAACCTCTGTAAAAACAAACGACCCACCCCGGCAAAGGGTGGGCCGCCACTGTTATTTCTTATAGCATATGTGCCACAATAGGCTCCGGTTCACCGAACTTCCAGGCAGAATTATTATCTGCTTCTATTGTGACTTTATTTCCGCTAAACGTCAAGGTGTAGACATCCTCAAGGCAGGTTTCCAACCATCTTCCGTGCATAACCAGCACATTCTCTTCTTTCCAGAATGCGTCGCCGAGATAAAGCTGTGTTAAGTCGGAAGGCTCGCCCAAGAGATTTGAGAACCTTGTTCCGCTCGTAGCAAAGCGTATCCTCTCCGCTCTGCCCGATGCGGTAACAAAATCCCATACCAGACCATAATCATCGAAATCGAGGGAGAATTCTGTGATGCCGTCTGCCTTGGTTCCTATCATGAAATTGCCTGCAAAAGGAGTAAATACTCCGCTGTCGAGTTTAAAGCGCTTACCCGAAATCTTTTCAACCGTAGGGCTAAAGGGCTGACACTCGGGATTACCGATATTTAAGCGCGCCAGTTTTCTCTGAAGCGTATCAAAAGCCTCATCATCTGCAGGAAGAGGTCCCTCCGATGAAATCTTCTCTACAAAGTCCCATGTAATATTCAAAGTGCTCTGTGCCCAGTGAGCTCCCACTGCGGTCTCTGTAATGGAAATCTCCATATCCTGATCGGGAAGCACGATTGAGAACTGTCCCATAGCGCCGTCGGCACGATAAGCGTTTTTAGGCTTACACATCCAAATCTGGAAGCCGTAGCCTAAGAAGTTATCGGAAGCTTCCGGGTTATTGATAGACTCTGTGGCTGAATCGTTCTGATTGGTGGTAGCAAGTTTAACGTAATCATCTGCAAGGATTCTTTCACCGTCCCATACACCACCGTCAGCGTAGAGCTTCATAAGACGGAAGTTATCTTCGGTGGTGCAGTAAAGTCCTCCACCGCCCACTTCCATACCATCTGCCATGCACATCCAGCGAAGGTTGTCGGGGTTGATACCTATCTTGTTAAAGAGTCTGGGTGTTAAATACTCGTGAAGTCCCAGGCCTGTCTTCTTGCGCACAATCGCACCGAGAAGTGTGGAGCCGGTAGAATTGTACATGTATGTGGTACCGGGCTTATGGTTGACCGGTGTATGCATGAAGTCCCTAATCCAGTGTTCCGAGTTAAAAGGCATGGTATCCATACCGCAACCCATACAAAGAACATCTCTCACCGTAAGAAGTTTTAGATTCTCGCTTGGATTCTCCGGTGACTCATCCGGGAAGATATCGATTAATCTCTCATCAAGTTTAAGCAATCCTTCCGTATATGCGATGCCTACAGCCGTAGCTGCATAAGTCTTCGTATGGCTCTGCTGCCCGTGACGGACGTTGGGTCCGAAAGGAGCCCACCAGCCCTGTGTAATCAGTTTATTGTGACGCATAATCATAAGACCGTGCATCTCAGTCTGGCTCTTTTCAAGGTTCTCGATATATTCAAGAATCAGTTTACTGCTGATACCCACTTCTTCAGGCCGAGCAGTTTCAAAAGGTTTTCTTTCTTTCATCTTAACTCTCCTGTTCTAAGTATTAACCCTTAACGCCGCCGATAACCATGCCCTTGATAAGTTCTTTCTGAATGAAAGGATAAATCGCAAGTACAGGTATAAGTGCGATAATCGCAACCGCCATTCTGGCAGATTCCGTAGGCAGATTACGTTGCGCAAGCATAACCGCTTCGTTGGAAAGGTCCGTTGTTTTTAAGAACTGTATACTGTCCATAAGCTTTTTAAGGTATACCTGAATCGTATACAGCTTAGGGTTACTTATGTAATAAAGACCGTTTGTCCAGTTGTTCCAGTATCCGAGCGCCGCGAAAAGTCCGATTGTAGTCATAATGGGCTTAGACAACGGCACCATAATCTTTGAATAGATAGTCCAGTCTCTTGCACCGTCCAAACGTCCCGCCTCAATAATTGAGTAAGGAATGTTGGCGTTAAAGTAATTTCTTACAAGCATAACGTTCATACCGCCCATAAGACCGCCGGGAAGAAGATATGCCCAGATAGTATCCTTAATATGAAACAGCCTTGTCCATACCATGTAGGAAGCCGTCATACCACCGTTAAAAAGCATCGTAAAGAACAGAATAAAAGCAAACACATTACGAAGCTTAAAGTCTTTTCGTGATAAAGGATAAGCAAACATCGAAGTCATAATCAAACTTGCAATGGTACCTACAACCGTAACAAGAATTGTAAGCCCGTATGCTCTGGCAATGGTAACCCTCTTGGCCCATAAGTACTGATAAGCGTTAAGCGACCATTCATCCGGTATGAATCTGTAGCCGTGTACCAGGGAATTCTCACTGGACAAAGAAACCGAGAACATAAGGATTAGCGGTACCACGCAGAACACCATCATAAGAATCATTATGACAAGAGCCATATAATGGAATCCGCGCTCACCCTTCATTAACTTAATTTTGTTGTTATTTTTCTTTTTCACAGTAGTCCTCCCTTAGAACAATGAGTTCTCCGGATTTATTTTACGAACAAGTGCATTGGACATAAGAACAAGCACGAAACCAATTACAGCCTGGAACACACTGGCTGCTGATGACTGTCCGACATTGTTGCTTTGTATCAACGCTCTGTATACGAATGTATCGATGGTCTGAGTGGTCTCGTAAAGCATTCCGTTTCCAAGCGGCACCTGATAGAACAGACCAAAGTCAGAGTTGAAAATTCGTCCGATTGAAAGGAGTAAAAGCATAATAATCATGGGCTTTAAGAGAGGAAGTGTAATGTACTTAATCTGCTCTCTCTTGGTGGCGCCGTCGATTCTTGCGGACTCGTATAAGCCCTTGTCGATACCACCGATGCTGGCCATGTATATTACCGAGCTCTGACCTGCACTCTGCCATATATGAACTATGGTAAGTATAATCGGCCAGTATGACGCTGTCGTATACCATGCTACAGGGTTGTCCTTAAAGATTGTGGCATTTAAATATCCGTAACTCTGACTTAAGAAAGCATATACCAGGAATGACAGGATAACCGCCGAAACCATTGAAGGGAAGCAGATAATGGGCTGAATCACCTTCGCAATTTTTCTCTGCGCGATTTCATTCATGCAGATGGCGATAAACACCGCAATCACAATATCCATCACAATCCACACCGCATTGTAGCAGAGTGTGTTACGGATCATTATGAAAGCATCCTTTGTTTTAAATAGGTATTCGAAGTTGTCGAATGCAACCCACGGACTTTTAAGAATGCCCACCGAGTAATTGATACGCTTAAAAGCCAACAATATACCGAACATAGGTATATAGTTATTGGCAATAAGGTAGATAAGACCCGGGGCCATCATTAGATATAGCGGAAGATCTGTTTTGAATCTGGCTTTACGCGCGCTCTTCTTTTGCTGTTTTAATACATTATCAAATTCCGATGCGCTCTTATTCTTGGTCGGTGACATAATCCCACTCCTTTGCAATCCATCTGATAGTAATATCATATCCGCAAAAGAAAGCGGTCACATTAAAAAATGTACACTCGACTTTTAATTTACATCTTTTAAAAATTCTGTGACAAAGGCGACTGCTGCCTCGAGATTGTCGGCTCTTCCCACAACACCCATAATTGCCTCGTCGTGGTAATATCCTGCATCGTGGAAGATTGAATCCGAAGGTAACACAATGCCTATAAGGCTTTGGGTCCCGTCTTCATTTTCATAATAATACAAATTATCTTCCCACTTTTTTAAAAGTTCTTTGTCAATAAGCAGGCTTAAGTCTGCATATCCTCCCGAAGTCGCAAAGTAATCAAAGTACTCTCTGTCGGCTATATATACATCAAGGTCACTGATACTAAAGAGTGCTGTAAGTACCTGTATCGTCTCCAAGTCCGAAGTGACACTTCCCTGCGAACCGATAGTGTAGGAAGCGTTAATCTCTATCTTCTTCCCGCCGGTCTCGTAGTCGGAACGGGTAAGAATATCTTGAATCAACGAATCGTCGCACTCCACATAAGCAGCATCGGAGTTAACCATTACCATGTACATCGAGGTCTTGACACGGTCCAAATTGTTGATAATCACAAGTGCCAGGATTACAAGTGCCGTTCCGAGCGCTATGAGGGGATATTTATAATAGTCCCATACAAAAGCGGCCTTCTCGCCTCTCGTCTTCAATCCTTTATATCTTTCAATGTCAGTCTTTAGCTGCTCTTTAACGTTCATTAAGCCTCATCCCCCGCACTTCTCCACTCAAAAGGTCCCACGCCCACAAGCTTATGGAACACGGTAGAAAAGTACGAAATATTACAATATCCCACCTGAGTCGCTATCTCACTTACGGACATATCCGTAGAAAGCAGGAGGCGCTTTGACTCCTCGACTCTTAACTGATTTATGTACTCTCTTAAGTTCATATTCATAGTGTTTTTAAATATCTTCGAAAGATAATTGGGCGTAACAAAAATAACCGCCGCAACATCATTTCGGTCTATGTCTTCTCTGAAATGCTCATCAATATAACGCCTGGCTCTGGCCACCATGTCCTCAGAATCAAAGGCTTCTTTGGCCTTGGTCTGCTGCATTTCAAATAATGCGCGCGCGTATTCTTTGAGCGAAGTGCGATTCTCACCGGCCTTCTCATCTAAGGTGTTAATCTCCTGGTCGGTGAAAATATTGTTGATACTCATACCATTATCGCGGAAATACGTAATAAAGATGTTAGTAATCTCCTTACGAATCTGGTCGAGGTTACCCTTGGTACAATAGGTCTTTTCAAGGACAGATTCGATATAGTCGCTGTATCCTTCTTCATCACGGTTCTTAAGGTACCAGAATATCTGATTCTCGCTAAGCGAAATGTCTTCCTGTCCGACAGTTCCGGACTCTTCAGCCTCGAAGAATATCTCACCGGGGTAGAACTTGGCCTTACGCATCTGATCGTACAAGCGCGCCACCACAAAAGTCGTCTCATAGAAGCAGAAAGGCTCACTGATAAGCGTTACCGGATTAAGATGCATGTGATTTACACAAAAATCCACAAATGCTGTACATCTTTGTTTAAGAAGTTCTCCTTCCGGCGCATCCTTAACAAAGCAGAAACTCCATATGAATCTTGCGTCCGAATACACCACCGTATGCGCGGAACCCACGTAATTCGCAAGCACCTCATCATGAAGACGGTTGATTGTAAAAAGAAGAAGTTCTTTGTTCCAGCCATTCTTAATAGCATCCACAATATCGGCTCTCGTATATACGATACGCCACACACTGTCAGCACTAAACCCCATGCCGTTAATCTTAAGGCCTGTCTCCACCATTTCCTTGTTGGTACCAAGCATGCCGTCACAGGCCTGCTTGAATACGGAAGTCATGAGTGAATCCTTACGGCTCTGAACCTCGTCTTTTTTTTGCTTTTTCTTATGGTTTGCAATCATCTTCTCAAGACATGCCTTAACCTCGTCAAGGTCAAAAGGCTTGGTAAGATAAGCCGTTACTCCATACTCAATGGCCATCTGCGCATACTCAAACTTTTCATAACAAGTAAGAAAAGTAAACTCACTGTTTAGGCCCTTGTCAGAGACATATTTGAGCACTTCAAGGCCGTTACAGATGGGCATACCTATATCGCAGATAATAAGCTCCGGCTTTTCCTCGTCTATGATTTGCTTGGCCATCTCACCGTTATAGGCGCGAAGAATCTTCGAAATTCCAAATTTCACGCAGTCAAGATTGCTCTGAAGCACGTCAATTGTGGAAATGTCGTCATCACATACCAAAAGTTTCATCTTCGTATTCTCCGTAAGGAATCAATAGTTCAACGTGAGCGCCTCCGTCTTCTTTGTTCGAGAGGCGTAATAGGTCATCCCTGTTAAAAATCAGTTTCAAACTGTATCGTACATTGGTAAGTCCAAGATGTTCCTTGGTAAACAGTTCATCATTCTCGGGGTTGTTAACCTTCTCAAGAGCCTCTTCAGAAAAACCGCTTCCGTTATCCTCCTCCGTAAGTCTGATGCCCTTGAAGCCGGGCTCCTCGTATATCTCGCCCGTAATTTTAACGTACATTGTATTTATAAGTGTCATTGCATGCTTAAAAGAATTCTCTACAAGTGAGAACAGTATCAGGTAAGGAATCTTAGATGCCTGCACTTCCTCGGGAACATCGTAGGAAAGCTCGATGCTGTTTGGAAATCTAAGCTTCTGCATGTCCACGTAATTATCTATGTGCTTAAGTTCTTCTTCCACCGTAGTCCAGTCGGTTGCGGTGTGAAGCATATATCTTGTAAAGCCCGCAAAGTCCGAAATGTACTTACGTATCTCTTCAGGGGCCTTATTGTAAGTCATGTTACTGATAGTCGTAATACCGTTTAAGAAAGTGTGCGGCTGCATCTGAGCACGTAACATCTTAAGACGGTTCTGTTCTCTCTTAATCTTTAAATCATAAGACTCGATGGTAAGATTGCCTATCTTCTCACTCATCTCATTAAAGCTTCCGAACAATTCTTCAAACTCACTGCTGCCGGCATCTTTAACATCAAGTCTGTAGTCAAGGTCACCGTCGGAGAGTTCTTCGTTGGCAATAACCAGCTCTTTAATGGGTATACGCACCTTCTTATCGAGATTAACCACCAAAAGTGCGATGAGTATTACACAAAGTGCGCTGTCCACGATAAGAAACAGCGATGCTATTCTTCCGGAAATGGTAAGCCCCTGTGGCTTTGTCACAAATATGAGTCCCACATCCGAATCGGAAAGGCGGGAAGTAGATACCGCATATCCTTTGACAAAGTAATCTCCGGTTCTGTCAAAATCTACAAATTCATCGGTGTTATCATCGCCGATTACACGGAAATTTGTGCCATCGTATTGTACGTAGCATGTTCTTTTGCCTGTAGCGTTATCGCCGTAAGGTTCGGGTGCGAAGGTAGCGCACTCGCTCACTGCGCCTATCACATATCTTCCGAGGCTTAAGCCCTTGTAATAATAGGGCTTCCCCATGATGGTCACCACCGACCACTTCTTGTTTGAAACAGAGTCCGCATCGGTTGGTGCATATTCTTTGATAAAGGATTTAAGTCCCGCATTTATGGAAGAAGTCACCGCTCGCGAAGTGGCATTGATAAATATATCGCTTTCGGTATCAAGGATAAAAAACTCGGTAACGTCCGCCGAGGCCATTACTTTAAAAGTCATGGACTCCTGAATTTCGGTCTGTACAGTATAATCCATGGCAGCAGAATCACGTCTCACTGCGGTCTTCTTAAAAATAGTCGAGGCAAGGTCGTATACATGCTCGTATATGGTATTAAGCCTGCTGTCTACCGATGTAGCCCAGTTGGCGGCTATTCCGTTGTTGGTACCGAGTACGCTTTGCTTATAAAAAGAACTGTAAGTAACCGATATTACCGCAAGAAACAAAAGGGAAGTAATAAGAGTTCCCCCAAGCAAAAACATTACCCGACTTATCCAGGATTTTTTCATTTGTACAGCTCCGTTTGGGTTATCCGAATCTGTGCTGTCCGCACATTTTCCCATTATTTTATTATATACCCAAAGGCGTAACCTCTTAATAATTTCCGTAACCC
>CAMNCH010000044.1 GCA_946534145.1 uncultured Lachnospiraceae bacterium | reverse complement strand
CTGACTTGCCCTTGGGATCGAAGTCGGAACCGCCCTTACCGCCGCCGATGGGAAGGCCTGTAAGTGAATTCTTGAAAATCTGCTCAAAACCTAAGAACTTGATAATACCAAGATTTACGCTGGGATGGAGTCTTAAACCTCCCTTGTAAGGTCCGATTGCGCTGTTAAACTGAATACGGAAACCGTTGTTAACATGGACCTGGCCGTTATCATCAACCCAGGGAACTCTGAAAAGAATCTGTCTCTCGGGAGTGGTTAATCTTTCAAGAAGAGCGTCCTTTTTATACTTCTCTTCATTGGCTTCGATTACAACTCTCAAAGATTCCAGAACTTCTTTAACTGCCTGATGGAATTCGGGCTGTGCGGGATTTTTCTCCACGACCAATTTGTAGACATCATCAACGTATGACATAAATTATCCTCCTCAAAAGAAAACATATATTGCCTCTTTTTTTACGTTACTGATTATATGTCAAATAATAGGTTTTACACAACTACTTTATTACATTAAATTAGTAAAATTTTTGTATTTATTTTTGTACAGTTTGTACAATCATACTTGTATACAATTATCCAATAGCCCTTGCAAAGCCCGTAAATGCGTAATCACCGGAATTCTTAATGATGAATTCCGGGATTGTATGCGGTCGCCAAATGTCTGCCCGAGCAAGCTCGGCAGCCGCTTGGCTCGTCGCTATACAAAAAAAGAGGCTCCTATGAAGCCTCTTTTCAAAAATGCTCTATTCTACAAATTCAGATTTAACATAACCGATCTGGCCGTTAAACTTAATCTTGGCCCACTCTCCGTCTTCCACGTACTCGATTAAATCGACTATCTGGCCGTCCACCAAAGCCCCGAGTCTTGTGGCTGTCTGGCTGGCCTCGCTTCTGACATTTAAGCTGGCAGTCATAACCTTGACTGTTCCTGTTGCTTCAATCTTGGTAATGTCTTCAACTTCTTCCAGATATTCACTCTTAATGTAGCCCTCGCCGCTGTTATAGCTGATGCGACTCCAGCCGTTGGTCATCTGCTCTAACAATATAAAGGTATCGCCCGCATTGGCGCTTCCTATACGGTCGGCTGTCTGGCTGGCTGACTTTCTGACATTAACTTTATCAAGAGCACGAACGCGTCTCTCAACCGGCTCAGCAGGTTCATCACCCTCGGGATTCTCATCGTCTCCCGAAACGTCGGGATTCATCTCCTCCTCAAGCTGCGTCTTGAGCTTGGCTTCAAGTGCCATTTCATCGCTTACCGCAAGGTCGATATTAACGGATGTCTCTGCCCAGAATTCACTTAAGTCGGGATTGTCCTCCATGACCTTATTGTATGCTACGCGAACGGAGTTCTTTAAATCCACGACATCGCTCTGTGTAGTAACATTCTTTAAATAAAGGGCTTCTTCGGCCGCAAGCTCACCGGAATTAATGTAATAAAAACCATCCGCATTCTTGCAGACATAAAAAGAAGCAATGCCGGGAATACCCACTTCCTGTCCGTTAAGGTAGGCGTCCGACGTTACATAGACAATATGAGAATCAATGTAAGGACCGGGTTTGGTGTAAACATGAATATTCTCGTATCTGTCAATGTATTCGCTCATCTTCTGAAGACGAATGGATTCCGTCTGGCTCACCACACTCTGGATATCAATTAAAATATCGATATCGGCCATTTCCAAAGCTTCATAGTAGCGATAGATAAGCTTGTTAATCTCGGGATAAGCATCCTCTTCAAAGACGGTTTCTTTGACCTCCTGAACGTCGGCCTTGGCCTCCTCGAGTACGATTTTGGCCTCTTCAGTGGCCTGTTCCACACGCTCTCTCGCATTAATGGAGATGGCAACCGTTACAAAAACAAGAATCACCAGCACAAGAGGCAGTAAAACCTTACCTATGTCGGTAATCCACTCCTTTATAAAAAGAATGTCGTCCTGAAGCTTATTGTTTAATTGTGAAAGGTATTCCTTAAAAGAATATCGCTCTTTAGATTTTTTCTTCTTTTTCATGCTTTTATTTTCTTTGTTCATAGTGCATCCGACAGGAATCGAACCTGCATCAAAGGCGTCGGAGGCCTCCGTTCTATCCATTATACTACGGATGCTTGCGTTAGGATATCATGTACATGAAATCAACCATTACATAATATCATAACGCCACTGTAAGTGTCAATTTGACTAAGTCTTAAGATAGTTTTAAGCAAGCTCCACCAGACCCGACAATCTTCTGAAACGGTACACGGAATCGGAAAGATAATCGGTCTTTGAAACCTCGGAATCGTTAATCTCTCTCACCATGCCCGACAAAATTTCGGGGTCGTATCCCATATTGGCGGGAAGAAGTATGGTCTCATGGACAGAACAGGGCAAAATAAAGAGGTCCGAATCCAGCTCATTACTGAAATCATAAAGTTTATCCGAGTCAAGAATGCAGGAAGCCCCGAGAGTCTTGACTTTATTGGTAAGCACATACATGGGAAGCTTCATCTGTCCCTCGGTTTCTTTGAACAGACGCTCAAAATCATCGTTGCCGGCAAGGCTCCTTCTTTCATTTAAAAGAGAAATAATAACATCCTCAATATAAGTGATATTGCCCCCGAGAAGGTTCTTAGTGTTTTCTTTGGCATCCTCATAGAGGGTATTAAGGTCAATGTTCCATTCCTTAAAATAATCATTGGTAATTACGATGGTGCCGCTTCCGAAGGAATTGTCGGCAATAATAATATAGAACACCACCGAAAGGTCCAGGAAGTCCACATGGGGCACATTCTCAAGGTAATCCCTGTTTTTGTCGGTATTAATGAGCTTGCAGAGAACGCGTTCCTTCATGGACTCATAATCCCTGATAAAAGAAATGTCCACATCGTCCCTGATTGCGGCATCATCAATCATCTTCTTCATTTCGTCGCAAACGCTTGAAAAATCCTCTCCCCTTAAATAATCCTTGTAAAGATCGTTTAAATATATGGTGGGGGAAATATTGACTCCGTTAAATGCAATGGTGACTCCTCTTAAAATAATACCGTTATTCTTGATAACGTCCTTAACGGCTATATCCGCTTCGCCTGCGTAGCTTTCTTTTAAATATTCAACTGTTTTTTCTTCAAATTCTTTAAAATTCATGATAATCCTTTCTGCGAAATGCATTGATGACCGCTAGACGGTCTTTTGATATTTTTGTTTGGCCATTTTTAGGCAAAAGAAAAGAGACAACATTTCTGTTGTCTCTCGGCATTTTATAGATTGCAGATTAAACTCTGGAAAGATATTCGCCTGTACGTGTATCAATCTTGATAACGTCGCCCTGGTTAACGAAAAGGGGAACTGCTACCTGTGCGCCGGTCTCAACTGTAGCGGGCTTGGTAGCGCCTGTTGCGGTATCACCCTTGAAGCCGGGTTCGGTATCGGTAACCTCAAGCTCTACGAAGAGAGGGGGTTCAACCATGAATACAGAGCCCTGATAAGAGCAAACCTTACATACTTCATTTTCCTTAACGAACTTAAGGGCATCACCGATTGTGTCGGTGTTTATAGCGATCTGTTCGTAATTCTCCATGTTCATGAAGGTGTATAAGTCACCGTCATTGTACAAATACTGCATATCAAATCTGTCAATACGCGCCTGAGGGAATTTCTCGGTAGGTCTGAATGTACGCTCTACAACACCGCCGTTGATGATGTTTTTAAGTTTGGTACGTACAAAAGCAGCGCCCTTACCGGGTTTAACATGCTGGAATTCAATAATCTGAAAAATAGCTCCATCGATATCAATGGTAACACCATTTCTGAAATCGCCTGCAGAAATCATCTTAATCCTCCTAAATATACAACACAAATAATTCCTAAACAGTTTATACTATATCACACACATTTTCAACTGTTTTTTATACAAAAATTTACTTTTGTGATTTCTTTTTTAATCCCTTAAACTCCTGGCAAAAGAACACAAGCAAAAGCGTTAACAGGCAGTAAATCGAGCCTATAAAATATATCGTGGCCGATGTGGGCATAACCACGCATACGGCTGCAAAGCTCAAAATGCCGGCAAGGAACATAAAACCTATTGCCGGTTTGATACGGTCTTTATTTTTGATATAAGCAACCAATCCTCTGACAAACAGAACAATGCTTGTAACCACCATCAGCAGAATTCCCGTCACATATAATTTTCTGTTTTTAAGGAATGAATAGTATCTGTCTCTAAAAGCCATCACTTTGACGGCTATGCTCTTCCTTAGGTCGTTATTGTACCATTTATCGGTAAAAGAATCCCTGTAGAAGTCATCTGTTCCGTTGTCCCAGCCGCAATAATGCCAGTCTTCAAGATTAACCGGCTCGCCTTTATAATCGGCCGGTTTATATACGGTACCGACACCTATGGCCACCATAACCGAATTAAACTGCGACTCGGCACATAATTTCAAATTGTTGGAAACAACACGTCGATATGCCTTCATAAATTCCTCTCCGGTTTTTGTGTCGGTTCCGGACTGATTGATATCCATGTTGCCGCGAATATTATAATTGTATCTTCTGTATCCGTCGGTGCCTCCGCTTTTGATGACATCAATCGGAAGAACCGCCCCGATTGCCGCCATATCTTCAGCGCCACCCGGATAATCTATGTTGCATCGTTCATCGTTTAAGATATATCTGAGAACATCAAAGGTATTTATCACGGAATAGTCTTTGCCGTAATACTTTTTTTCGCCGATTTTGCCGGGCAGGTACATAAGAATAAACAGAAGCGCAAAAACTGCGATTCTTGCAAGTATGACGGAAAGCTTTCTTTTGCCCCCAAACAAAACGTAAATGCCAAAGAACAAAACACCGATAATAATGCCTTCGCTTCTGAAAACGCTGATAAAAGCTCCCAGTGCGGCAATCTTAAAGAACTCAAATCCGGTTCTTTCTTTTTGCCCGTATAGGTCAATTGCGATAACGGCGGTATATAATATGACAAGAATCGTAAACTGATACATTCTGTGGCCGTTTGAAGCAAGGTACAAAGCAGCCGGCAGTAAAAAAATGAGGAACGTCAAATAACCTCTTAAATGTCCGACACCGTTCAATCTCTCAAAAATGTACGCGATTACAAACAAAAACAGGCCCCACTGGAAAAGGGTAATAAAGAAGTTAAAAGGGCACACCAGAAGCATTGCCGCATAGACTATGCTTGAGTAAACTCCGTGCCAGTAATCGGGCGTAAGCCTGACACCACAGGAATATGTAACCAGGTTGTCGTCAAATCCGGCCGCTCCGGTTAAAACCTCCGGCCATGACACCAGAATAAAGAATGCCCCCACAATGAACAGCACAATAAAAAGAATGTATTCTTTTTTGAATTCGGAGCAGATAAATAATATGAGTTTCCATGTGAAATAAATCATCACAGCAGCAAACAGGTGCGTAAGTAAATATGTTACGGTCTGCTCAGCCTTATCACTTAAAAAGTTCGAAACTGCCTTAGTCCCGGAAGGATTTATTCCCACATTTACAAACACACTCTTCTCCCATATAAACGAAAGAATAATGTGTATCAAAGTTATTATATAAAGTCTGCCGTCTTTTTTAATCTTTTCCCTCATAAACCGAAGTACTCCCTTAATTATTTGTCTATCAATTTGGCGACCTCTTCCATAGCGTGAAGATAGCCCTCAAATCCCTCTCCCACTATCTGTCCGTCGCAGGCGGGTCTTGTTACCGAAATCTTTCTGAATTCATCCCTTGAATTAATGTCGGATATGTGAATCTCAATCTTGGGAAAAGAAAGAATCTCCAGCGCATCATGAATGGCATAGCTGTAGTGTGTAAAGGCTCCGGGATTTATGACAAGTCCGTCGGTTCCGTCCTCCATGGCATCCTGAAGTCTGTCGATTATGGCTCCTTCGTGATTGCTCTGAAACACCTCAACCTGAGCATCAAGCTCCAGAGCTTTCGCACCTATCATCTTAAGCAAATCGTCGTAGGTTCTGCTTGAATAAAACTTAGGGTCTCTTTTCCCTAACATATTAAGGTTTGGTCCGTTTACCACCAGAATTTTCAAGGTTTATTCCTCCGTATTCAGGGCTTTTTTAATGGCTTCAATAGTTCTGTCCACATTTAAAAAGCCCGTATCTATCACAATATCCGCCGCCTCTTCGTAGCGGGCCTTTCTGCTGTCATAAAGCTTTCTGAAGGAAGCCAGGTCCCTTGACAAAGGTCTGTTTGGGTCCTTGCCCGCTCTCGTCCAGAGTTTGTCCACGGAAACCTTTAAATATATTACTGTTCCGCCATTTTTAAGGGTCTCAAGATTCTCGTCTCTTTCAACTATTCCGCCGCCGGTGGCAATTACACGGTTGGTGGCATCGGTGACGCAGGTAAGAGCAAATGCCTCCTGATCCCTGAACCATTTTTCTCCCGCCTTTTGAAATATCTCCGGAATGGTCATCTTTGTGCTCTCTTCGATAAAAGTATCAATATCGTAGTATTCCATTGAAAACTCTTCCGCCAGGCGCTTGCCGATTGTGGTCTTGCCGCAGCCCATAAAGCCTATAAGTATAATGTTATTCATTCTCAAGCTTGCTCCTTACGATATCAATCTGTTCTTTGTTAAGAACGCAGCTGTTCCAAAGCTCATAAGCCTCAACAGCCTGATATAGCAGCATGGAGAAACCGTTGGTGCACTTGACTCCCTGTTCTTTGCACCTTTCGCAAAAGTCCGTGGTACGCATGGGAACCGTCTCCATGGCGGCACTTATTTTTTCGTAAAAAGAATCCTCGGTAATAAGCGCATCTTCTCCCTTAAGGCCCAGAGATGTGGCCTGAATGCACACAAATCCCTTTTCCAAAGAAGGTACCCCCGAAAGAGGAAGTGCCGTAAACACATCGGTCTCAAAAGAAGTATTCAGGCTCTCGCAAAGTGCCTGCGCCTTCTCAAATGTACGGTTGACTACGTATACCTTAACCGCGCCCTCGGCATACAAAGCATATGCAGCAGCCTTGGCCGCTCCGCCGGCTCCGAGAACCACTCCTTCTCTGCCCTTTACGACGATTTCTTTGTCCCTTAAGGTTCTCTTGATGCCCGTAATGTCCGTGTTGGTGCCGTAGTAGCCTTTATCGGTAAGTTTAAGGGTATTTACGGCGCCCACTTTAGAAGCGGTTTCGCTTACGCCGCACAAAAAAGGAATGATTTTTTCTTTGTACGGAATGGTGACGTTAAGGCCCTTAAAGTTAAGCTTCTTAAAGCGTTTAAGTGCGCTGCCCAGTTCCTGTTCCTCAAGCTGATAAAGGTTGTATTCGAGATTATCTCCCCGAAGTTCTGCGAATGTATTGTGAATAAGCGGAGACTTGGAATGGCTTACGGGGTTGCCGATAAGACCGAACTGGGAAGTCTTCTTAAGGCTTCTTGCGTAAGAACGCAGCACCGGTTTCTCAAGAATACGCTTAAGGACTATCTGAATCTCCTCGTGTTTGTCGATGGGCTTAACCAAAATGGTATGCATGCCCACTCTGTTGGCTCCCCAGACATCGGTAAAAAGCTGGTCGCCCACAAAAAGAGTATTGTCAACGGTGCCCCCCAGCATCTCTACCGCTTCAAGGTAGCCCTTAACGCCCGGTTTTCCCGCTCTGTAGATATATTTGGCTCCCAGAGGGTCGTTGAAGGATTTAACCCTCGGTTCCTTATTGTTGGACAAAAAAAGAACACCGAATCCCTTATCCATAAGCCCCTTCAAAAAAGAAAGGGACTGCTCGGTCTGAGGTGCTCCGTGACGAACCAGTGTATTGTCGATATCGAAGATAACGTTTCTGTACCCTTTTTTGTATAATGCATCAAAGTCTATGCTGTATGTGGAATCCTTCATTTCGGAAGGATAAAATCTTTTAAACATATTGTAACCTCGCGGCATAAAAATAGAGCGTCTTATTAAAGACGCTCTAATTATAGCATACTCATATGTTCAAAGAAAACTTAAAACTTAAGAAATACTTTTCCTTCTTCACCGGAGTAGGTGGCATCGGAGTCGCTCTGTGTACCTACAAAGTACTGATAATCCTCTAAAATCTTGTCCTTGTGCATATCGGAGATTGCTCTGTTGATATCAAGCTTCTCGATTTCAAAGTCGGAACCAAGGTATGAGAAATCATCCCCGGCATTGAAAGTAAGGGAGATGTTGTCAAGATCTGCGGTCTTGCTGCGAAGGTCGGGCTTAACTGCCTCGGGAACCGCCTCAGTCTTGGGAAGTTCGGGAAGTGCCAAAGCTTCCTGTGCTTTAAGCTCATCCTGCTTCTTAACCGCTTCAACATCCACCTTGGGGATATCTGTCACTTTATAACTATTGTAAAATCCGCCGTAATCGGAAAAAATGTTGATTGCCATACCTGTAATCCTCCGTGTTATGAGTTTACATAATAGGTATTATATTTTAATTATACCTGATAAACTCTAGGTTTTCAACCCCCGGCATTCCTTTGCCGTCACTTATATTATCGGACCCTCGGTACAAAAACTTAACCCCTATTTTAAATATTTTGTTTTGGCCGCATCCATTAAAGATTTGGTGTAAGGATGCTGCGGGTTAAAGTACACATCCTGAAGCTCACCCATCTCCACAATCTTGCCGGATTTCATGACCATAACCCTGTCGCAAAGATTGTATACCACGCGCAAATCGTGGGAAATAAAAAGAATGGCTATGCCAAGTTCTTTGTGAAGTCTTTTTAAAAGTTCAAGTATCTGGCTCTGAACCGTAACATCCAGCGCCGATACGGGTTCGTCCGCTATGAGAAACTTCGGCTCCTGCATAAGCGCCGCCGCTATACATACTCTCTGACGCTGACCGCCGGATAACTCATTTGGGTATCTATCGAGAATTTCTTCGTCAAGGTCCACCTTTTTAAGCATGTCCTTAACTCTTCTTTTTCTTTCGGCCTTGTCAAAATTACCCTTGACTCTTATGGGTTCTTCCAAAATAAAGCCTATCTTCTGAGACGGATTAAGGCTGCCCGCCGGGTCCTGAAATACCATCTGGGGACGCTTGGCAAAATGTTTCACGCTTCCCGTAACACCCTTTTTCTGGATGCCCAGAATCGCTCTTGAAAGGCTTGACTTACCGCACCCCGACTCTCCCGCAAGGCCTAAGATTTCTCCTTCTTTTACGTCAAAAGAAACATCGCTTACGGCAAAGAAAGGCTTTTTGTCTTTTTTAAATTCTACGCTTAGGTTTCTAACCTCTAAAATATTGGCCATACTCTATGCCTCTTTAAAGAAAGGGTTCTTGGGAATTGCGTTAATCAGTTTCTTGGTATAGTCCATCTGCGGGTTGTTGAATATGTCTTCACAGATACCGCTTTCCACCACGTAGCCGTTCTGCATAACAAGCACCCGCTCGCAAAGGCTGTTTACGAGGCTTAAGTCATGAGAAATAAACAAAATGGCGGTACCTCGTTCCCTGTTAATGCGCTTTAAAAGTTCCACGATTTCTGCCTGGATGGTAACGTCCAAAGCAGTGGTGGGTTCGTCTGCTATTAAGAGTTTCGGCTGAATAATCATTGCTGCGGCTATCATGGCACGCTGTCTCATACCGCCGGAAAGCTCATGAGGGTAGCTGTTGTAAACCGCCTCGGGATTGTCAAGTTCCACGTCACGAAGGGCCTGAATGGCACGTTCCTTCATCTCGGACTTGTCCATAACCGTGTGGACCCTTAAGCTCTCTTCCACCTGCCAGCCCACTTTTTTAAGCGGATTTAATGAATTAAGAGGCTCCTGAAATACCATGCTGATTTCATTACCCTGAATCTTTCTTAACACCTTTCTGGGAACCTCCAAAAGGTTAATGCCTTCAAAAGTAATATGACCGCTCTTCTCCATATCATGACGGCTTAATAATCCCGCAATGGCAAGGGCAGTCATGGTCTTACCCGAGCCCGACTCTCCCACGATTCCCAGGATGTCGCCCTTTTCCATAGTAAGGTCCACATCATAAACAAGAGTGTCGGTGGTCTTCTTATCATGAACTTTTATGCATAAATCTTCCACTTTTAACATGCTCATGTTTTTTTCTCCAATGAATCGGAAAGAAGGGAAAATCCCAGAATCATAATTACTATCACAAGTCCCGGAAAAACTGCGTTCCAGGGATTTGAGTAAATAACGCCCTGAGCTTCCGAAAGCATAAGTCCGAGGCTGGGATAAGGAGGCTGGGCCCCCATACCGAGGTAGCTCATGCCGGCTTCCGCCAGTACCGCATTGTTAAAGCCTATAAGGACACTTGATAACAAAACGGTGCGAAGGTTGGGCAATATATGCACCACAATTATTCTTAAGTGGCTGGCGCCGTACAGACGCACGCACTGGATATAGTCAAGGTTACGAATTCTTAACACCTCTCCCCTTATAATACGGGCAAAGCTGGGTACGAATGCTATACCGAGAGCTATAATAAGCGCCTTGGTACCGCCGCCCATAATACCGATTACGAGAAGAGCCAAAAGAACCGACGGGAATGCCAAAACTGCGTCATTAAAACGCATGAGTATCTCGTCAACCCATCCGCCGAAATAGCCTGTAACTGTGCCGATGATAATGCCCACAAAAGTACCGATAAACACTACCGCCGCCGCCACAAACATGGTCTCTCTTACTCCTACCAGTACCCTTGAAAAGATATCACGGCCGAAATTGTCGCAACCCATAATATGCTTAAAGGACACACCTTCAAGCTTCGCAGACAAATCCATTGCCATGGGGTCGTAAGGCGTATGAACTATTCCCGCAATCATCATAACGAGGATGATACCGGTAAGTGTCAGACCCAATATGAACTTAACGTTTCTTGTCTTAGTCTTGTCCATTAATTACTCTCTATGATTACACATGAATTCTGGGATCGAATTTTTTATAAAGCAAATCCACCACCAGATTGCTGACTACAACCGCTGTTGCCAAAAGAAGGATGATGGCCTCCACCACGGGATAATCTCTTCCTGAAATTGATGTAAGCAAAATCCTGCCAAGTCCCGGCACACGGAACACCTGCTCCACTATAATACTTCCGGCAATAATATCCGCAAAAGTCATGCCGAGGAAAGTGATAACCGGGATAATTGCGTTCTTAAGAACATGTTTGTAGAATACCGCTTTGGTACGGTTACCTCTTGAATAAGCGGTACGCACATAGTCCTTGTCGGCTTCTTTTAACGCCGTATCCCTTAAGAGCTTAACCACCATGGAAATCTTGGGAAGCGCTATTGCAAAAGCCGGGAATATCAGATATCCGATACATCCGAGGAAATCTTTTTTATATGAAACATAACCTCCCGGAGTAAAGACCTTTAGTATCAGTCCGAACAACAGGGTTATGAGAATGCCCGAAAAGAAAGACGGAATACTCATTACAATCTGGTTAATCGTGGTAAAAAGAACATCAAGCTTCGAATCGCTCTTTCTGGCCACATATATACCCAGAGGGAATGACAAAAGACAGGTAATAAGAATAGCCATAACCGACATAAGAAGGGTTACACCTATCTTCTCTGAAAGTAATGTGGTTACGGGCTGGTTGTAACTGTAGGAAGTTCCGAAATCACCGTGAAGAATACCCAGTATCCAGCTTCCGAAGCGTTCAAGCACAGGTCTGTCAAGACCCATATCGTGCATGAGTTTGGCAATCTTCTCCGGAGTGGCTTCGGTACCGAGCCTTGCTATGGCGGGATTGGAAGGTATCAAAGAAAATGCAAAGAAAACGAGAGCAGAAACTGCCAAAAGAGTAAGTATCAATGTACCTATCTTCTTTAAGACATATTTCATGCTCTCACCTTCTTTCGTATGCTTATTAGGGCTTACGCCTACTTATTATTTTACAGGTTTAATCTTGGCAATATCAAGTACGTAAATGGGATAGAATTCATATCCTGTGTACTTTTTGTTGATGGCTACCATCTCGGCAAGGTCCTGAATGTAAACGTTGGCTGCTTCTCTTGCAAGAATCCATTCACATTCTTTGTAGTATTCGGTTGCCTTGGCGTCATCGGTGGTGGATATTGCGTTGTTGAATGCCGCATCATATGCGTCACTCTTAAAGTTAACAAAGTTCTTGCTGCTGTCGCTTGTGAATCTTTCAAGCATTGCGCGTGCCGTCATCTGGGATGCGTCAACACCTACAACGGTAGCTTCGTAGTCACGTCCGATATAAACATCGGAAAGCCATGACTCCCACTCAACAAGCTTAATCTCAGCGGTTACACCGATTTTCTTAAGCTGCTCGGCAATAACCTGAGCGGTATCGATGTGAGGCTGGTAGTTGGAAGGAACCTTAATGGTAAAAGAAAATCCGTCGGGATATCCTGCTTCCTTTAAGAGTTCTTTGGCCTTTTCAAGGTCAACATCATATACGTCGTTAATCTCTTTAACGAAGTATTTGCCGAATGCAGGGAACATGGAGGAACCGAGTTCTGTACCCTTACCGTCAAAAGCAAGGTTAATGATTTCCTTGGGGTCTACCGCATAGCAAAGTGCCTGTCTTACCTTCTCGTTTGTGAAGGGCTCAACGGCGTTGTTTAAGTACATAGCCTGAACAAGATTCATGGTGCCTTCTTCGATGTTGAAATCGGCATCCTTAAGCTGAGCTGCCTGCGCAGAGGTAATACGTGCAAAGAAATCTACGGAACCGCCGAGAAGGTCCATTACGATTGAATCCGCATTGGAGCAGATCTTAAGGGTAACGTCTTCGATGTAAGCCTTCTCTCCCCAGTAATCCTTGAATCTCTTAAGGATTACGTTCTCCTGAGGTGAACGGGAAACGTACATGTAAGGGCCGGTACCTACGGGATTGGTGGCAATGTCGGTAACGTCCTTGGGGATGATACCGATGGTCATGCTCTGTAAAAAGTCGTTGTCCTTCTGGTTAAGGGTGATAACGATGTTCTCGCCGTCGGCTTTGTATTCCTTAACATTAGAAAAAGCCGATGCGTAAGCGGTCTCGCTTGACGGATCGGCGTTTCGTCCAATACTGTATAAAACATCCTCCGCCGTTACGTCAGAACCGTTATGGAACTTAACACCTTTTCTTAAGTGGAAAGTGTAAGTAAGTCCGTCATCAGATACTGAAAATTCATCTGCCACAGCGGGGATTAACTCACCGTTTGAGTTGGGCTTAACAAGGCCCTCGTAAATGTTGAATAGGATTTCTCTGGTTCCTGCCGCCATAGCTTCATGGGGGTCAAGAGTCTCCTCCAAATCCTGGGGGATTCCTATTGTAATGTGAGCTGAAGCATCACCCGCCTTGTCGCCTCCGCATGCGCAAAGTGCAACAGTAAGTGTGGCCGACAAAAAAATCAGCCTCCACAATTTCTTAAAAGCTTTCATTTCTTATCTCCTTTTGCTTCGTTATTAAATTGACAATGTATTTGTAACTTATTTAAGAATAAAAGTCAACACAAAAAGGTGCAAAACCCGCTTTGCACCTTTAAAAAAACAATCTTTACTTAAGCATCTTCTTAAGTTCGTCCATGAATGTGTCTACGTCCTTGAAATCTTTGTATACAGACGCAAAACGAACGTATGCAACCGCATCCACATCCTTAAGCTTCTCCATGACGAGTTCGCCTATTACATGGCTCTCGATTTCTTTCTCCTCACGGGAAAAGATTTCGGTTTCAACGTCATCCACAATCTGGCTTATCTGCGCCGCAGTAACCGGTCTCTTATGACAGGCTCTCAGTACACCGCCCTCAAGCTTTCTTCTGTCGTAGGTCTCACGATTCTTGTCCTTCTTAACAATAATCAGGGGAATGGTCTCAACCTTTTCGTAAGTGGTAAATCTCTTGTCGCAGGCACTGCACACACGGCGACGTCTGATGGAGCTGTTGTCATCAGCGGGTCTTGAGTCTATAACACTGGTATCCGGATGACCGCAAAACGGACATTTCATAATTGTTCTCTCCTTATGGAAAACAACAAACACTGGTTACATCAGTAATTATAAGACTTTACATAACTTATGTCAATAAGTTATGGTAACCAATTACTTTTTAAGTGTTTTAAGCAAAAGAACGCAACATACTATTGAGAAAACCACAATGAATATAGCGTTTATATACAGATTAAACCTTACAAAGAAAGCGGGTACCAAACCTATAAACAAAGCCGCCGTAGTTACGCCGAAAGCAAGCCCCGGACTGAACCTGAGCACGCTTAAGCACATGGCAAAGGTAATACTCATGGTCATGGAGAAAAAGAACACTCCGATAACCGACACCACCATGAGCTTGTCCCCGAATATCAGGAACGGAACCGCCGCAAGCGTACTTACCAGTGCAACTCTCCTCGCTCCGAAACGGTCCACAAAATAACCGCCGAGAGCCTTGCCGAGTCCCATTATTCCAAACAGGAGAATTGTCTGCCAGAGTTCTTTGTTCCATGATATGGGAATGGCATAACCGAGATAACTTCTTACCGCGGTAACCAAGAATGCCACAATCAGTATTATTCCCGCAGAATACTTATGGTTGACTACGTCAAATACCGGGTATACGCCCTTTCTCACAGACTTACGCGCCGCCAGCGCACACACCTCGGATATTACCGCAGGAATCAAAAGAAACCATACAGACACCTGATTGATTCCCATAGTCTGTCCGATTACGATACCCACACCGCCGCCTGATACAAACAAAGCCGACGGGAAAATCTTTCCTTCGCTCTCGGTAACCGTAGCCAATGCACCGCACTCATGCATAACCGCATTGCCGATACCCAGTACCACATATCCGCCCACGTGCACCGCATGAACCGGTGATGCCACCAGAAATACGGCCGCCATCATAAGCACGTTACCTATGGTCTCATAGGGAAGCTTTTTATGGTTCTCAATAAACTTGCCGATAATCCCCTGGGGCAAGAATGCAAAGAAATCGTATACAAAAGCTATGGTCCCCGCAAGCATCAGCGGATAATGAAGCCTTAACAGATAAAAGCATATGGTTTCTACGCATGCATGAACTATGAAATAATAAACCTCGTTCTTATTCCTCAAGGGATTCTTCCTCTTCAGATTTTTCCAAATCTTCTTTTCTTTTTATTTCCCGCCTGATGTGCTTCACACTGACCGTAATGATTACAACCGCCAGAATAATAAATATAACGGCCGCAATACCGCCAAAGAAAATCACAGCTCCGCCGATTCCCACATCCAAAAGCGCATAAATCAGTTTATCCATCTCATTGCTCCTTTCACGGAAATAAAGAAATCACTTATTCCGTGGATTCCTTTTCCCGTAAACAAGCCCACAATTACAAGGCCGATTAAAAAAGAAAGAATATTTGCAATAAAAGTAACAAGCACCACTTTCTTTTTGGAGGCTTCGGACACCTTCATGTAAAGCAGGGCTTCACATATCGGTACGGCCGCAAACTCCATAAGCAGAATCCACATAAAGATACCGGGTCCGTTGCTTCTTACAAAGTTAAAGAAGGAAATCGCATAAATTAAAATCGTTCCTGCATTTAAAACTACGTTTGTAAGCGCATTCACCGCTACTATGTATCTTCCGTTTCGCGTAATGCCCGTACAGTAAATAATCGGATACTCAATGGCCAGAGTAAGACCTATCGTACCGGCCAACGCAAGAAACGGCGCCAGTATGGGAGCAAATATATATATCATTCTGCTATTCCCCCTTAATCTGTTCCTCTTCCGTTTTACCGGTTTCAGCCTGAACGTTACCTGTCGCTTCGGCTTCTTTGTGCTTCTTAATACTCTTTTTGATGCAGACAACGCTTATCGTAACAATAATCAGTGCCGCAACAATAACGCCGATAATCCATCCCGCAAAACCCTTTTCATCGGGAGTCACCTGCGGACCGGGCATCGCAACATCAAGTATAGCCAACCAATTCATAATTTACCTCCGTAAAAGTAACTTACAATCTTTAAGAGATTTTACCATACCGGCGGGTTTTTATCAATTTGTAGGTCTGCAAAAAAAGTTGTATTTATGCCTTATAAAACGTTTTACTAATTTGAGTTTCTGTTGTATAGTAAAAGAAAAACGAAAGGACATTTCCCATGAACATAAAAAGCACAGTTCAATGTAAACTTGTGGGCGACGAATACTGCGGCTTCTATTCCTGCGGGCTTACCATGTTAGACAGCTCTACCATGAGACGCTTCGAAGACGTCAAGGAGGAAGACGGTCGGGTGGTCTACTCTTCCGCAGACGGCCTTAAGCTTATCTCAGAATATGCGAAGAGCCCTTATTCGGACGCAACCGTCGTCAACACTTCTTTTACCAACGGTTCCAAAGAAACCGTTACTCTTGAAATGCTTACTTCTTTTCTTTTGAAGGATGTTAAGGCAGATAAGCTTCACAGAATACTTGCTTTCTGGAGTGCGGAAGGACGTGTTAAAACCGATGATCTGACGGACCTTAACATGGAACATTCCTGGAACAATATGGCTTTCAGAATCGAGAAATTCGGAAATGTGGGTTCAATGCCCGTAAGAAAGTATTTCCCCTTTGTGGCACTTGAGGACAGCGAAAGTCATTCTTTTACGGCTGTGCAGTTATACTCTCCCGCTTCCTGGCAGATTGAGATAACGGTTCGCGCCGGAGATGTAGTTACTCTTTCGGGCGGTATTGCAGACAAAGACTTCGGTCAGTGGAGTAAAATCGTTAAGCCCGGCGAGACCTTTAATGCACCCAAGGCTGTTGTGGCTACAGGCTCTACACTTGAAGAAGCCTGCGACAAGCTTGTAAAGGCTCAGCACCCCGACATCAGCCCCGCAGACGATCATATGGGCATTACCTTTAACGAATACTGCGCCACCTGGGGCAATCCCACAATAGACAATTTAAAGCGTGTTGCAGACAAAATCGCCGGCAAAGGCATTCAGTACCTTGTCATGGATTCGGGCTGGTATGCCGACTGCGGCAACTGGTGGGAATACAGAGGCGACTGGAGCGTCAATAAAAAGCGTTTTCCTAACGGGCTTAAAGAACTTGCGGACTACGTACGTTCCAAAGGCATGATACCCGGAATCTGGTTTGAGTTTGAAGTAGCATCGCCCAAATCCGGCATGTATGACAGCGAGCACTTTGTTAAAAAGGACGGTGTTCCCCTTACCATCGGCGGCGCAAGATTCTGGGACATGGAAGACCCTTACGTAGAGAATTATCTTACAAAGAATGTCATCGGCACTCTCAAAGACAACGGATTTGGATATATCAAAGTCGATTACAACGACACCATGGGCATAGGCTGCGACGGTCCCGAAGCTCCCGGTGAAAACCTTCGCAAGAAAGTCCTTAAGACCCAGGACTTCTTTAGAAAAATGCGTCGTGAAATTCCCGACCTTGTAATTGAGAACTGCTCAAGCGGCGGTCACAGACTTGAGCCTTCCTTCATGGAACTTGCCTCCCAGGCCAGCTTCTCAGACGCTCACGAGATACCTTCTCTTCCCATAATCGCCGCCAACATTCACAGAGTGGTAAAACCCGAGCAGAGCCAGATATGGTCCGTTTTAAGAGCCGCAGATACAGACTCCCGCTTATACTACTCCTTATGTGCCACATTTCTCGGCCGCATGGGCTTAAGCGGAGACATATACGATTTAAGCGAACACCAATGGCAGCTTGTGGATGAAGCTATTGCCATGTACCGCGAAGCCGCTCCCATTATCAAGGACGGAAGCACCAC
>CAMNCH010000043.1 GCA_946534145.1 uncultured Lachnospiraceae bacterium | reverse complement strand
GCAGTTGAAACTCCCGCAGTAATCACCATTCTTCCCGAGGAAACTCCTCTCGCACCTGTTCTTGCAGCACCCGCAGGCGAGGAAGTAGATGAAGCAGAAGAAGTTACCGCAGTAGTTGCAATCGATGAAGATGACACTCCTTTAACCGAAGGTCCCGCAGTAGCAAAGACTCCCGCAGTTGCAGCAGAAGTTGCAGCCGTAATCGGAACCACACAGCTTACCGCAGACATCGACGGTGAAATCGTTCCCCTCGCAGGCTTTGCTTTCGCAGAAAGCGCAAAGAAAACCTGGTGGATCTGGATTCTCATCATCGCTACAGCAATCACAATGTACATCATCTACAAGAGAAACACTGAAGACGAAGAAACCGAAACCCATTAATATACCTTACTCCTCTTTTTCTTACAAAGAATCAGCGAGCCCCCCGGCCCGCTGATTTCTTTCTGCAAAAAATATACCTATCTCTTCTACCACAAATGATAGGGGCAACCGTTTCCTTCTTTGGCCGCCCTTAATTCAACATAGCAGCCGCAGGCGGCACACATGCCGTCGGTAAGCCTCTCACACTCCGTACATATGCGGAGCCGTTTCTCATATAAATCGGAGGGAGTCTTAATCTCCTCCGGAATATTTTCTATAAGTTCCTGCAGTGTCTTAAAGTATTGGTCCTTTGAAATCATATCTCTCGTAAGACATTTTCTGCAGAATCTGAAGTTTTCTTTTTCCATATGGTGATTATAAGTTATAATAACGGAAGTGTCACCATGTTTTTAAAAAGCCTGCGACAGGTAAACCGGGTAAAAAAAACTCATAAAGCAATATAAGACCAACCTATCGCAATTTTTGCAATATTACCCATGTGAAAAAATTAAGTATAATATTTATATATGTTCGTATGGGCACCTCAGGCGCCAAATGCACGAATTTTAAGGAGAAGAGTATGAACACTTTCATGGACAAGGATTTTCTGTTAAAGACCAAAACGGCTCAGAAACTTTTCCATAGTTTTGCGGAGAAGATGCCGATTTTAGACTACCACTGTCATATCAATCCCGAAGAGATTGCTCACGACAGACGTTTTGACAACATCACTCAGGTGTGGCTCGGCGGCGACCACTACAAGTGGCGCTTCATGCGTTCCTGCGGCGTTGAGGAAAAATACATTACAGGCGACGCTTCGGACCACGACAAATTTATCGCATGGGCCAAATGCCTCGGCAAGGCCATCGGCAACCCTCTTCATCACTGGAGTCATCTCGAGCTTCAGAGATACTTCGGCTACAACGGCGCCTTGAACGAAAAGACCGCCGAGGAAGTCTGGAACCTTTGCAATAAGAAGCTTCAAAGCCCCGACATGTCCGTTCGCAATATTATTAAAAAGTCCGGTGTCACCTTAATCTGCACCACCGACGACCCCATTGACGCTCTCAATTTCCACGATGAAATTGCGGCAGACGACACCTTTGACGTACAGGTTCTTCCCGCATGGCGTCCCGACAAGGCCATGAATATTGAGAAGCCCGACTTTACCGACTATCTTGATAAGCTTTCGGAGGCTGCCGGCTTTAAGATTCTTTCTTTTGCGGACCTTAAGAAGGCACTTTCCCTTCGTATGGATTATTTCGCATCAAAAGGATGCTGCGTATCCGACCACGGTCTTGACTTTGTAATGTACAACCCCGCTTCCGATGCGGAGGTTGAAGAAATCTTTGCAAAGCGCTTCAAGGGCGAGGCAGTTTCTTTTGAAGAAGAGCTTAAGTTTAAGACCGCCTTCATGCTTGAAATGGGCAGACAGTGCCACAAGAGAAGCTGGGTAATGCAGCTTCATTACGGATGCAAAAGAAACAACAACACCCGCATGTTTGAAACCCTTGGTCCCGATACCGGTTATGACTGCATAAAGTCAGAGACCTCTTCCACCTCTCTTGCCAATTTCCTTAATGAACTGGACAGAGATAACACACTTCCCAGAACCATTCTTTACTCGCTTAATCCAAACGACAACGAAGCCATCGGCACCATTCTCGGATGCTTCCAGGATTCCACGGCCGTTGCCAAGATTCAGCAGGGTTCCGCATGGTGGTTTAACGACCACAAAATCGGCATGGAGCGTCAGATGTTAAGCCTTGCAAGCCTCGGCAATCTCTCGGGCTTTGTGGGAATGCTTACAGACTCAAGAAGCTTCCTCTCCTACACCAGACACGAATACTTCAGACGTATTCTTTGTAATCTTCTCGGTCAGTGGGTTGATGACGGAGAGTTCCCTTATGACGAAGACATTCTTTCAGAAATGGTTAAAGACATTTCCTATAATAACGCCGTAAGATACTTCGGCTTCAATCTCGAAACCAAATAACAGACACGCGAAAGCCCCCGGGGATTAATATCCTTTCGGGGGCTTTCTTTTTATGTCAGTGCATTCTCAATCATAAAATTATGAAGCGCTTTATGTATTACTCAAGAATGTAATCGATAGTGCTGCCGATTGCGCCGGAGCCCTGGATTCCGAAGTAAGCGCCGCCATTTACATAAAGGGTAGCGTTCCGGTCTTCGGGAGTGATTACGTAGTAGTTGCCTTCTTCGGTAACCTTTACGCACCAGCCGGAATCGATCTTGACATCGTTCTTGTTAAGTTTTAACTTTCAACCGCGGATTTCGCTGTTAGTGGTATTCATAACAGAGAAGTTAACCGTGTAACCGGTTCCCCAGCTGTTAATCTGATACTCAAGCTTGCGATCGGTGGGAGCGGGACCGGGTTCAGGCTGAGGGGCAGGTTCGGGTTCGGGATCGGGGTCAACTGTGGAAACGGGTATACCCCGCTCAAAAAATTTCAAACGTTTTCGTAACTTAACAGCCGAAAGATAACAGAAAATCACTTCTGTTATTTAATAATCCATTTATCGCTGTATTATAGAATAATTGCAACCAACTAATTATGTATTGGAGGGAATACTATGAAATTAATACGTAACCTGAAAATCAGGGCTAAGCTTCTGCTGGTAGTTTTACCTTTGGCTCTTTCCCTTGTTGCGGCACTTGTATTCGGATATGTAAGTGTTAACAAGGTCCAGTCCGAACTTACAATGGTATACCGGGATTCATTGTATGAAGTAAACAATTATCTGTTATCCGCCGACAGAGACTACTATCAGAGTTTAACCGGTGCGGTAGGATACTTTGATATAAATATGAATCCAATCCTGTCTCCGGAAACCCTGGCGAAGTTAAACGAGTCCTATTATGGTGACTATACCAAGAATCGTCAGCAGGTATACGATAATGTGGAAAGTGCAGTAGCGATAGCAAAAAATATTCCTACTCTTTATACCGGAACGCAGGTTGACGGAAAAACCTTTAAAGGAATGTATGAACAGCTCTTAAGCGATCTTGCCGCCTGGGACGCAAGCTACGACGTTAAAAACCTTACCGGTGACTGGTCAGCCTTTAACCAGCTCTTTGGCGTAGCCAGAGAAAACATCGACTCAATGCAGGAAATTACCGCAGCCTGGTCCGTAACCGAGCAGGCAAAAGTAAGATCCACGGTAAACGGAATTCTTAATTCCCTCGTCGTACTCTTTGGTATCATCATCATTGTTTTATTTGTACTGACGGTAATCGTAGTGGAATCCATCATCAGACCGATAAAGAAAGTATCGGGACAGTTAGGTGAAATTGCAGACGGTAATCTTTTGGTAGAGCTTCCCGCCGACGAAGATATCGGCCGCGACGAGCTTGGCGATATGCAGAGAAGTACCAAGAACCTTGCCGAGAAGCTTGCCGATATAATCGGTAAATCCAAACGTGCGGCAAAAGAAGTGGACGATCAGAGCCGCGAACTTGCAGACAGCGCAGTTCAGGCCAATAACACTTCCGGTCAGGTTACGGAAGCTGTTTCCGAAGTTTCAAAGGGTGCCGTATCTCAGGCCGAAAGCATTGAAAAAGCAGCTATGGATACCTCCGATATCGGAGAGAATATTACAGATATTACAAACAGCGTGGAAGAAATGGACCGTTGCGCAGCCGACATGAAGACCTCCTGCGACAAGGCTATGAGCGCTCTTAACACACTCATAAGACAGAGTGAAAGCGTTACCGCCTCCGTTAAGGAAATCGGCGACTCCATCACCTCCACCAACAATTCGTCAAAAGAAATTTCACAGTTTACGGATGCTATTACAGACATCGCTTCACAGACCAATCTTCTTTCTCTTAACGCTTCCATCGAGGCTGCAAGAGCAGGCGAAGCAGGTCGAGGATTTGCGGTTGTTGCAGATGAAATCAGACAGCTTGCAGATCAGTCAGCAGATTCCGCCGATAAGATTAAGGCGGTTGTTGAAAGACTTTTAAGCGACTCACAGTCCTCACTGAACGTCCTTGACAAGCTAAACACCAGCTTCAATGAGCAGGTTACCCAGCTTGATGTAACCCGTTCCGACATGGAGAGCATGTCGGAAAGCGTAGAAAACGTTAAGGCCACATCCGATGACATTAACAACCGTATTAAGGCCCTTGACAAGGCCAAGAACGGTCTTACGGAAATCATTGCGGACCTTTCCGCAATATCCGAAGAAAACGCAGCTTCCACCCAGGAAACCAACGCTTCCATGGAAGAACTCAACGCAACCTTCACCATTATCTCCGACTCCGCAGAAAAGCTGCAGGAACTTTCGGACGATCTGGCAGAGACCATCAGTTACTTCAAGAACTGATAACAGCCATAAGAAAAAGCGACGGATACGCTCCGTCGCTTTCTTTATGCCGTAATTACTGTAATTTGAAATTGTTGACAATCTCCGTAAGTGAGCTTGCCGTATACTGCTGATTGGTAGCCTGACCGGCTATAGAGTCGATGGCGTTTGAAGCATTGGATACGGAATCCGTTACGTCTGCGCTTCTGGCTGCCGTATCTTCGGCGCTTTCCGCAATGTTCTGAACTGCGGAATTGACCTCTTCCATGGTGGACTTGATGCCTTTAATCATCTCGGAGATTTCCCGTGAAAGGTCTCCAAAGAGGTTTGCATCTTCTTCGTACTGTCGACCGATTTCACTGAACTTGTCATAGTCAGGAGTTACGGTTTCGTTAACGAAGGCTAAAAGCTTCTCACTGCCCTCTACAAGGTCTGTAAAGGCTCCCTGAACAGCCGTGGTAGTCTCCTGAATACGTCTGACGGTTGTGGCGGTTTCTGTGGCGAGTTTACTGATCTGTTGGGCCACTACCGCGAAGCCTCTGCCCGCATCTCCCGCTCTTGCCGCCTCAATGGAAGCGTTAAGGCTTAAAAGATCGATTTCATCGGCTATATCGTTAATCATGTCAGCAAGGTTGGAAATTTCTTTGACTACATTGGCCTTTTCCCTTGCCTCGGTTATTTCGTCCTCGCGTTCTTTGGCTATCTTAATGGCGCTGTTATGAGCTTCGATGCTCTCATGCTGAATCTGTGTGGCCCGCTCGGTAATGGTCCTGACTTCATTCATAATACGGGCAGTTTCCTCGGAAAGAGAAGTAACGGAATTGTTGACCTCTGTTACCGATGCCGAAACCTGTTCGGTAGCTGCACTTGAGTTCATCATGGCTTCATTAACGCTTACCATGTTGTCCTGAATCTTGCCGAATTCCGCCGCAAGCTGCTGGCTCATGGCGCTTAGTGTTGAAGATGAATCGTTGATGTTGCCGGCTTCTTTTGATATATTGCCGATAATGTCCTTGTTGTTGATAAACATGGAATTAAGGGAATGGCCCATCTCTCCCACTTCATCACGTGACTTAATCTTTAATTCTTCAATCGTGAAGTCACCTTCCGCAAGTTTGGAGGCAAAAGAATTAACCCGTCTGACATCCTTGGCTATGCTGTGAGCAATAAGCACCACTACAACTGCGCTGAGTATCATTACACCTATGCTGATGGGAAGGGTTATGGCAAGCATCCTGCTTGATGCGGCGTTTATTTCCACGTAGGGCATATAAACAATCAGTTTCCAGTTAACCTTCGGAACGGTGCCAAAGTATGCGTACACTTCTCCGGTACTGTCGCGGTATTTGGCGATGCCGCTTTCTTTTGAAATAATATCCCCCGCAATGGTGGATATGGGGTCATCGTCTTCTGCAATGTTGACTGCGTCCTGAGCCTTGGCAATATTGGCTGTATATATATATGTACCGTCGGAGGTAACCATTCTGGCCTTGCCGGTATCGCCGACCTTAATACTGCTAAGCATGGCTGTGAATGTGTCAAAGGTGATATCTACGGTTACACATCCCACAAATTCATTCTTGTTGTTGTAAATAGCTGATGCACAGGTAGCCATTATGGTACCGGACACAGGGTCATAATAGGGGTCGGTAATAATAGCCTCGCTGTTTTTCTGAGCCTTGGCGAGTTTGTAGTAGTCCTGAGCAAAATAGTCGTACTCGGCATTAGAGTAGCTCCAGTCCTCCGCAACTCGGTTCTCTCCCTTCACTCTGTACCAGTAAGGACCTACATATTCGTCTCTTAAATATCTGATATCGCCGGTATATACTCCCGATTCAAACCAGATACCGCTTCCGTTTACCATCTCGTTCTTGGAAATGAAGTCCGAGAAAATCTTCTTATAAACGGTCATGTCATTGTTGGTATAAGTGTTGGATACCAGCACCGAAAGAGTCTCGGCAGAAGACCTTACAGACTGAAGCAGCGCATCAATGCTGTTGATATTACCGTTAAGCTCGGCGCTCATGTATTTGTCAGTAGTGTCCAAAAGTGCATTGCTGGCAAGCTGTCCGCTTAAAAAAGAAACAGCATTGATTCCTATAATGACTACAGGAATGATTCCAAGCAAAAGTTTTCCGAGAATTCCCAATCTCTTCTTTTTTTTCATAAAGCCTCCGCTTGTGAATAGTTGGTTTGTGAGTTAATTGTGCACTAAGTATTGTATCATATCACAATTATCCGTACATTACCTTTAATGCCATAAATTAGGGAACCGCAAAGCAGTTCCCTCAATATTACTTATTCTTTAATCAAATTACTGTTTGTCCATGGCAACCGCAGTATTAAGAGCAACTTCCATCATCTGGGTGAAGGAATTCTGACGCTCCTCTGCAGTGGTAGCTTCGCCGGTTACGATGTTGTCGGAAATGGTAAGGATGGCAAGTGCTCTCTTGCGTGCCTTGATAGCGTTCATGTAAAGGGCTGCTGCCTCCATTTCAACCGCCATAACTCCCATGGATGCCCAACGGTCATTAACGGTAGGATCTGCATCATAGAAGGTGTCGGAAGAAACAACGTTGCCCACATGGAAACGTGCGTTGGCATTTTCGCAGGACTTGATGGCTTCTTTTAACAAAGTATAGTCTGCGATAGGAGCAAGTGTTCCGGGAAGATTGAACTGACGTGCATAGTCGGAATTGGTACAGGCACCCATAGCCACTACGATGTCACGAATCTTAATGTCCTTGCTGAGGGAGCCGGCGGAACCGATTCTCATAATGTTCTCAACGCCAAAGAAATTGTAAAGCTCATAGCTGTAGATGCCGATGGAAGGCATACCCATACCGCTTGCCATTACGCTTACGCGGGTGCCCTTGTAAGTGCCGGTGTAACCCTGAACACCGCGTACGTTATTGACAAGTACGGGGTTCTCAAGGAAGTTCTCTGCTATGAATTTGGAACGAAGAGGGTCGCCGGGCATAAGTACGGTCTTAGCGAAGTCTTCGGGTTTTGCATTAATGTGGGGTGTAGGATAATTAGCCATTATTTTTCTCCTTTGTTTGTTTTATTGTATTCCTCTGTTACCGCTTTATCGAAGGCATCCGACAGCACTTCGAATACTTCCAGCAAATCGGGGTTGTATGCCTTGTATTCAGCCTCCTGTATCTTTCTCATGACACTCTTGTGAGGCTTGATGTTACCGTCATTCCTGAAGCGGTATTCGTCATATTTGTGGCACAGGCTCACTACCTGGGCGCAAATGGGTATTTCGTCACCGGAAACGCCTAAGGGATAGCCCTTACCGTCGTATTGCTCGTACATGTAACGACAGATTTCATAGGCGTATTTACGCTCCAGCTGATGATTGGAATTGGCAAACATTAAGATTATGAGTTCGGAGCCCGCAATGGGACGCTTCTTAATCTGCATAAGGGCTCTTGCCGCCGAAGCTCTGCGTCCGTCAAATAAAGAATCCGGTATGATGACATTACCGATGTCATGAAGAAGTGTGGCATCGGAAATGGCTTTATTGATACTCTTGGAAAGACCGTATTTGGGGTAGCGCTCCATGAGTCCGTCCAAAAGAAGCTCTGTACCTGCCCTGATACGGTTTCTGTGGGGCTCATTGCCCGGTAGAAGTTTGTTCATGAGGGCAGTGATATTGTCTTCCCACTTGACACGGTTAAATCTTTTGGCCTTTTTAAGGGCTTCGTACTGATTGGTAAAATAAACTGATTTTTCTTCAATGATACTTTCAAGATTCTTCTCAAGCTTGCAAATCTCCACGAGATTGTCCACGATATTGCGAATATCGGCAGCTCTGAAGGGTTTGTAGACTATATCCACGGCTCTGTTCTTTTTGGCCTGGATAAGTACGTCAGCGGATTTATCGGAGGTGGTGACTATTACCGGAATCTTCTCGTTGAGACCGCTTTCCTGAAGGTAGTCCATAACACCGAATCCGTCAAGTTTGGGCATGTGAATGTCCAGAATGATAAGTGCTATGTCAGACGCTTCCGCCTGAATGCAAAAAACAGCCTGATGACCGTTTTCGGCCTCCAGGATTCTGTATTTGTCCTTAAGAATTTCTCTTAAGATGGCTCTGTTGATTTCTTCGTCTTCAGCTATCAGTATAGCCGTTTTGTTTTCTTTTGCAGAAGCCACTTTATCCCCCCTCTTTTAAGGTTATGTACTAATAGTTTAGCCGATTTTCACAACTTTTTCAACTGTTTGGGAACTTTATGTAAATCTATTTTGCAGGTTAAACGTTATCGGTTTTTTAAGCACAAAGAACCGTGGTACCAGGGGCACCACGGCTCTGTTAAAAGAAGTTATTATCCGATCTTAAAGAAGTCTAAGTCTTCGCTTAAGGAAGCTGACAGACGTTTAAGCTCCTGAGCTGTATCCGCAAGTGAAACGGTTGCGATGTTAAGATCGCGCATTGCTTCGCTGGTGGTCTCTGCAGATGCTGCGTTTTCTTCGGATATAGCGGAAAGGTTGGTCATAAGGTCAACGAGCTGTTCGCCTGCCTGGCCGGAGGATTCGGCCTGCTTAAGTACGCCCTTAACCTCTGCGCCCGTAAACTTAATGCCTTCGCTGACACCGTTAAATTTATCTCTGGTATCGTCAACCTTTTCCTTTTGTCCTTCAATCATGGCGGTTACTTCATTGATGGTTTCAACCGTCTGCTTGGACTCTTCGGAAAGCTTCGTAATAATTTCTTCGATTATGCCCGTAGAGCTGTTGGTCTGCTCGGCAAGTTTGGATATTTCCGTTGCAACAACCGCAAAGCCTTTACCCATTTCACCCGCTCTTGCAGCCTCGATGGAAGCGTTGAGAGAAAGAAGGTTGGTCTGGTTGGCAATGGAAGAAATAAGGCTTACCGCTTCCGCAATCTTACCTACGGATTCGTCGGTTCTTCTTACCTGGTCCGCAATACCCGCAAATGCTGCTGTGGTCTTATCGCTTGACTCTGTAAGAGAAGCCATGATGTCGGATGCTTCGTTTTCTTTCTTGCTCATCTCTCCCGTGGTTTCGGAAAGGGTGGTTACACTTGCAATAATGTCGTTAATGTTACCGCGCATATCAAGAATCTTTTGTGAGGATTCCTCAATATCGCGAGCCTGTTCTCCCGCACCCTTGGTAATTTCGGCAACGGTTGAATTAATGTCGCTTGCAACGTCCTTGGTTTTGGTGGCGCTTTCTTCCAGGCTTGCACCGGATTCTGCCAGAACCTTGGTAACATCTTTAAGTTTAACTATCGTGCCCTGCAGGTTATCAAGGAATCCGTTAAGACTTCTTGAGAACTGTGCAAACTCGTCCTTGCCGGAGCTGTCTGCTCTTACTGCGATATTACCGTCTGTAATCTCTCCGAGAGCTTCATCAAAGGAACGAACGCTTCTGGTAATACTGCGGCTTACCAATACTACGATTGCAGCAAGCACTGCTATGGAAATAATCAGAACGAGTATGATAACAGTTCTTACGCCCTGAGTAACCTTTTGCATATTGGTGGTGGCTGCGGACTGTACAGATGCACAGATTTCCGACAGTTCACTGTTGATGGTGCTGTTTTCTGCCTTAATGGCAAGAGTTCTGGTATCCGACTGCTTTAAGGTGTCAAAGAATCCCTTCTTTACCGCCAAAGCCGCGCTTGAAATTTCTGCCAAAGAAGGATCTGTGGTGTACTTGGGGATTGCGGTCTCGATTTCCGCAAAGAGACCTTCTATCTCCTGAATATTTGCGGTAACGTCTTTACCTTCCACTACCAGCTTACTGTATTCTTTTGTCATTGCATCAAGGTTCGTAAGGCTTGAAGCAAATCCGTAAACGCCCTGGATGGCGCCGCCGTACTTGTATTCATAATCACCGTCTGTAACCTCAAAGAAGATATCATACTGAAGAACGGGGTAATTCTCAAGGTCGTAATCTTCTACGTCAATACCTACGGATACTTCTTCCCAGCCCATATTCTCGGCATTGAATTTACCGGTAACCTTAATGGCGGAAGTACCGTCGAAATCAGCTATCTCAGCAGTAAGAAGACCGTCGCCGGACATTGAGCGGATGGCTGTAAGTTCAATGGGCTGCTCTTCCGATCCGTTAATTAACTTTACGTTTGTTACGTAGTAATTATTGGGATAGGTAAGTGTTCCGCCCACACGGAAGTTGATAACGTTTCTTTTGCCCACAACGGGAAGTTCTCTGTTGTATACTACCTTAATGTATTCCTGACCGTCTATTGTAATTCTGTCGCCGGTGGTCCACATGCGGGAGTCTATCCACTTTATTTCTACCCAGTCGTTGTTGTTGACAAGGTTTTTAAAGCTTTCTGACAGATCTGTGCTGGCGTCTAAGTACTGCTTATAAACGCCAGAGTTTTCGTCAAAACCTCTGCTGTTGTGGATGCTTAATATTTCTTCGTAATTGGCTGTTATTTTCGACACGTTGGAAATCAGCGAAGAAACGGATGAACTGTACGAAGCGTCACTTATGCCTTTAAGCTTTGTGGCTTTCTCGTTCATGCTCTGCAGATTTGAAATGGTATCGTTAATATAACTCTGATCTACGTAATACTGATACAGCGCATCATTTGCAAGATTTTTGTTCTGCATGAGGCTGATATCATTTACCAGGGATACTATTTCGCTGTTTTTTGCATTCCTGGAACTGGATGTAAGTCCTACCAAACCGATCAGGAGCGCTGCTATAAGACCAAGTGCTCCGGTTAACAGGAACTTGCCTCTGATGGATGAAAAGAAAGAACCTCCACTTTTTGAGGACTTTTGTGCACTATTAGTACTCATATTTTTTCCCTTCTTAAAATGTGATGGTTTAAAAACAAGACCATTTTAAACGTAGCACAGGGAAATTAATGAAATGATAACATTGTTCGCACAATTAAGTAAAAAGAAAGACCTGTGCGACAATATTGCACAGGTCCCAAATCTATTCCCAGATAATAATCGGTATGTCCGATTCCATGTTGTTGTAAACCGTTTCAGCGGTGGCAAGTCGTAAGTTGACGCAACCGTGGGAGCCGTTTCCGAAGCGGTTGGTGCCTCCGAATTCCTCCTCGGTACGCCAGGTGGCATCGTGCATGCCGATGCTTCCGTCAAAGGGCATCCAGTAGTATACGAAGTCCTCCCATGTGGGTCCTCTCAGGACTCTGTTGGTGGTCTTGTAAGTAAGTTTGAACATACCGGTGTTGGTGTGGCACTCGGGGTCTTCCATCATGCCTGTGGTACAGTCGTCACTCACTATCAGTTCACCGTTTTTGTACATCCATATCTTCTGGTCTCTTAAGCTTACCTCTACATAAGTATCGGAGATTTCATCGCTCGCGGGTCGTAATCCCTGAACCTTATAAACCGCTTCAAGCTTAACAATATCCTTGTCGCTTGCAAGGGCTTTTTTGACAGCCGCTACCGTAGCCTTTTCATCTATAAGCCAGCCGTAATCGCCGCCGGGTACATTAACAGTCTCGCCGGTGCTGGTGGTAAACTGACGGGTGTTGCCGTAAGTGTTAAACTGAGCCGCAATCTTGGCAATATATGCCTTAATGATATCATCCGAAAGACCGTCTTCGGCATCCACATCAATAAACTGGCTGATGTCATCGGATCCGATGGTAACGCCGCTTCCGCACAAAGAAAGCTCAATGGTCTTACTTAAGTAGTTCTCTATGGTTTCTTTTTTCTCCGTGAAGGCCTCATCTGTGGATACAACCTCAGGGAGAATGTAGTCTTCTTTTTCAAAAGAAAGGGTGTCGTCATCGGAAGAAACCGCCTCGGAAAGCTTATCAAGGAAGACGCCTTCTTTTAAAACATTGCCGTAGACTTCCCTGACTACGCTTAGCTTGCCGCTTTTCCTGTCATAGGTAAGGGAAGCATCGCTTGAGGGAACCTCCTGTTCCTTGTCAACTATGGAAATACCCGACAAATCGGCCTTTCTTAAGTCTACGTCGTGGGAAAGGTCGTACTGAAGCTTTCTTTCGTGAGTACCCGTTGCAAACTCTTCCTCGGAAATGCCTCTGGTGTCAAAAGAAGCCTTTACAAAGGCCTCAAGGCCGGAATAGTCCATGTTGAGGGATTTGTAGCTGAGCTTGTCCACTGTATCGTTCCAGGGATTGGTAATGGTAAGAGTCTTGCTTTCGAAATCCTCCACCAGTTTCTTAACCGCGCCGTTACTGTCAAGGCCGGCTACGTCAACGCCGTCTATGTAGGTGTTGTCGTAGAAGGTGGTATTGTCTGCTACGTATTCCTCGTAGGCCGCCTCAAGATTTTTACGGGTAATGTAGTCTTTTATTAACTTATATCCCTTGGGAGCAAGGCACATTAAAACCAGTGCGAGAGCCCCTGCAAGGGTGATAATTACGTGTTTCCTGTTCATAAATAAATCTCCGATGCACCAATTGCCATCATCGAGTGTAGCAAAAATACAAAAAAAGTCAATCAGGTTAAGTAAAAATTAAGGAAAACATTGATTTTACGGGCATTTCTTAAGCTTTTGAGATTACTGCCGCAAGGCTGCCCCTGGCTCCGTCGGAGTAGCGGTGGGAATAGTAAAGTGAAGGGTTGCACATGGTGCATCCTCCGCAACGTTCAATGTTCTCGGGCTTGAGTCCCAGTGCTATCAGACGGGCCCTTACTACAGCGCGAAGGTCTAACATAAACTTGCCGTTGTCCTTTACGGCTACAAAGGGATCTGCTTTTCCGTCAAGAAGTTTCTGTACCGCCTCGATTACTTCGGGACCAACTTCAAAGCAGCATACGTCTATGGCGGGACCTATGGCGGCGCGAATGTTCTCCGGCCTCGAATTAAGCTCTGTAAAGCGTTTAACCGCATTGCCCTCTATATCTGCCACGGTACTCCTCCAACCGCAGTGTATGGCCCCCACAACCCCTGCTACGGGGTCCTCCATGAGAAGGGGAACACAGTCGGCTGTGAAGATGGCGAGGGGAAGGTTTCTTTCGGCGGTAACGTATCCGTCGGCCTCGATAAGCTCTCCCGGGCCGTAAGCGGGTCTTGCGTCTGCGTAAGTGGCTATATGAACGTTATTACCGTGAACCTGGGCTCCGCATACGAATTCTTTTTCAAAGATGCCGGCGGTATAAAGAAAGCGGCGCCAGTTTTCTTTGACGCGGTTGATGTCATCCCCACGATTCATGCCGAGGTTAAGGCTCTCGTACACTCCGTCGCTTACTCCCCCGATTCTGGTGGAAAAAGCATGGGGCGATGAGATGAGCCTTGATGTATGTACCTCAACGGGCTTAGTGTCGTCGGTAAACTCCACGAGCACGTCGTTTTCGTAACGAACCGTCATGTTAAGGTTTCTGCGGCCTGCCAGCATGGGCTCAATAAAGAGGTGGTCACCCTCCCAAGTGGGAAGTGAAAGAACCTCGTCACGGTCCACCCATTCAAGGTCACCCTCGGGGCAGTCGGTCTTAATCTCACCGGTAAAATCCGTTCCCATGAACAGGTACATGTCCTGGTCGCCCCCGGCGTTGTCGTAAAACTTAATCACGCCTACGTGTTCATAGGCCGTAAGGGTAAGGCCGGTCTCCTCAAATACCTCTCTTACCAGGCATTCCTCGGCGGTTTCACCGGGCTCAAACTTGCCCCCGACGCCTATCCATTTGTCGTGGTTTATGTCTTTTTTCTTTTTATTACGGTGCAAAAGAAGGATTTTACCGTCCTTCTCTATATAGCAAAGTGTGGTGCTAAGCATAACCCGCTCCTCAATGTGTTCTTTTGTGAGTGGGCAATATTATATCATGAATCGTGCTTTCAGGCAAAAGAAATCCCCCGGAATGTTCCGGGGGGTGTCTGCCGGTTATTATTTACTTTCTGGCATTCTTCTTGCCGCTCTTTTCTTCGTACATTTTTTCGTCAGCCTTGCTGATGCAGGTGAGAATTCCGTCTTCGGGAGTATACTTTTCGTAGCCGAGGCTAAAGGAAAGTTCGTATTTCTTTCGCTTAAGCATGTTGAATCTGCTGACTTTTCGCCTTAGGTACTTGCAGATTTTTTTTGTATCCTCTTCGTTGCCGAGCACCACTATCAGGAACTCGTCGCCGCCGATTCTTGCACAGCCCACACGGTCGTTCTGGGTGCTTCTTAAATAGATACTTAACTCCTTGATGGCAAAGTCTCCTTCCGCGTGGCCGAAATTGTCATTAATGTACTTAAGACCGTCCATATCCACACTTACGATGTAGAGACCGAACTCGTCAATCTTATCGAGTGCCTTCTGAAGATAGTGGTCCAAGCCTCTCCTGTTCATAAGGCCGGTGAGGCTGTCCATGTTACTTTCTTCTCTGTATCTTAAGAGTTCTTTGTTCTTTTCATACATGCGGATCTTGTCAAGGTAGTTGGCAAGACCGTTGGCCCAAAGAATGAAACCTTCTTTTAACCTTTCAATGTTCTCGATTGTAACGGCCAGATAGCCCATGCAGTGGCCCCTGAAGTGAAGGGGGAATACGGATATCATGTCCGCTTCGTTTTTGTATCTGGCGGGAAGAATTTCTTCTCTGTCAAAGTATTCTTCGCAGCGCAGATAACCCTTTTCTTTTGACAATACGGCGGCCAGACACATTTTCTCGGTGTAACTGCCAAGGTCAGCGGAATCCTCGGTGTCACGGTCGTCACAGAGGCAGATATAAATATCCTTGTGACCAAAGGACGAGGAATAGTTGTAGGCGTTTCTTAAAATGTCGTCTATGGTTTCGCAGTTTTCGAACTCACCGCTAAGTGATAATTGTGAGTGAACGGAATCCTTTAAAAAGCTTAAGCTTGTATAGGCATTTTCGTTAAGCCTGTTGTCGTGCTCGGACTTACAGCCGCAGGTGCCTTCCATAACAGGAACCGCCGAAACAAAGGAGTTTTTCGGAACATTCTTCTTTTTCCCCAGGAGTTTAACCATTATTTCTATGGCCTTCCTGCCCAGTTCCTCAACGGGAACGTCCGCGGAAGCAAGCCTGTTGGTTAAAAGCTGACCTTCCATGAGGTTGTCGTATCCGGAAAGCTTTATGTCTTCGGGGATTCTTTTGCCGCGCTCGTTAAGTTCCCTGTACAAAGAAAGTGCCATGTAGTCGTTGGCGCAGACAATTGCTTCGGGCTCGTCTTTGTCCTCCGCAAAGTGCTCAAGGCATAGTTTGGCGCGATTGGTCCAGTAGTTGCCGTGGTAAATCATAGACTCCCGCACGGGAATCCTGTGACGTTTCATAACGGTTTTATAAGCTTCCAGGCGAATCTGTGCGTCCTTCATGTTGGGAATTCCGGACATGTAAAAAATCTTCTTAAGGCCATGAACCTTGATAAAGTGTTCAACTATTGATTCCATGGCGATTTTGTCATCAACGAGGACGTTGTAGAATTCTTCTTTTTCCGTGCGAATACAGACTACGGGGCAGGAGCATTCTTTTTCTATCTTCTCGTAGAGTTCCTCGTACATTCCTTCAACGGTTAAGGTGTCGGGAGCGATGATGATGCCGTCGTAACGCTCAAGATTCGGAACATTGATTACATTGATTTCGCCTCTTGTGTGCAAGTAATTTGTGGCATATACACCGAAGTTGGTAAAGACGTCAATTTTCACGTCATTTTTTTCTGCAGCATCCTTAAGCCCCGCATAAAGACGGGACTGATAATCCATAAATAATTCACCTGCAAAAAGAGCCACCCTTTTTTGCATAACTGCCTCCCCTTGATATAACCTTTTACAGTATTGTACTCAAGTAGTAATAACATAGGATTAATTCGTTATCTATGTTTATTTATTGCGAGTTTTATAATATTATAGAATTGAAGGAGGGAATGTGGTTATGTACCAGAATCTATTTATATATCGATGCAGTAAATCTACCTCCTATAGTCATCTGGAAGAAATATTTGCCCGAATTGAGGATGGTGTTTCGATTCGTATTCGCGATATTTCCCGCGGAGCCGATGCAGAACGGGCAAATGTTTTCAGTTCCATTATTGCGGCTCTTCATAAAAGGATTTCCGACGATTATGAACGGCCTCTTCTTAATGTGCTTAAAACCGGCGAGTCTGAGTACTTTCTTATTTTGTCCGTTCCGGCCACTATGAAGGACGAGGAATTGCGAAACCTCCTTGCCAAAATCTGCGGAAGCTACAATTATGAATCCCTTCGCCTTCTCGGCGGCATGCCCCATTCAAAAGAAGAAAGCGAAAAATACTGGTCCGGTATCCTTGAAGACGAAGAAACCCTTCCCGTCGGGATGATTGCTACTGCCAGATGTACAAAAGAAAGAGTCGAGGAGGTTCTGACCGTAAGCCCGGACATTACCGGAGTTCTTCGCAATCCTTCTAACAGCAGACTCGATCTTGAATCACTGTGCGCCACAATATGGGGCTCCATAGCCTGCAAATATTTCGAGACTGAAAGTGTATTGATAGAGTGCAAGCACGAAAACGGCAAGCTTTTCAGAATCCCCTTAAAGGTTGATACGTCCTCAAAATTTATGGATTCCTATGCCTTTACTGAGATGCAGTTTAGAAATGCTCTGGATTATGACAATCTTTTGTTTGAGGAACTGGAATCGGCTTCGTACAATGATTTTTCAGGTGTTATGGCCTTCTCGGTAGGTTATTACAATCGCTTCAGGTATGCACCTTTACTTAAAAGCCTTCATGCAGGTATTCCTTACAAATTGAGGCATCTCGAAAGCTCGGATCTGCCTTTCAGAGTCTATTGCTACTATTGCGACACCATCATGCGTATCAGATACAATTACGATGTGGGGCTTGTAAGAAACGCCGGCATATACTCCATGCATAAAGCTTTCTGTCAGACTTTGGAACGCTTTCTTTCGTCGAGAGACAACGTTGATATCAACAAAATAGTCTTGCGCCCCGACAAAGATACGCCAGAACAAAGAAGTACGGATTTTATAAGTCAGTTTCTTTCGCGAAACGAAATATTTAAGTTCTACAATCAAAAAGAATTGATAGCTTTCAGCTCCAGATGTCGGAGAATATGCAAATTTTCGGAAGAGACTATCCTTGAGGACGGTAAAAAATCAAACGCTCTGTACGTTGTGACTTCCGGAAAAATTGTGGTGGAAACGGTAGGAAAAGATAAGAATGTTAAAATGATTCACGTCTTAAGGCCCGGCAATATCTTCGGTATTGAGTGTATGCTTCCCAATTCCACAGTGGATTTTACTTACAGAGCCGTAACGGAAATGGTTGAACTGATTGAGATTCCAAGCGACTTCTTAAAAAGTGAGTTGACGCTGCATCCCAAGCTCAACACGGTTATAATGAATATCCAGAACAATCAGCTTAATAAGCTGGCCAAACTATTGGCAGCTAAAGATTTGTAATATTGGATATAAAAAAACTGACAGTCAATGACTGTCAGTTTTTTAATGCACGTGGCCGGACTTGAACCGGCACGGTGTTGCCACCGAGGGATTTTAAGTCCCTTGCGTCTGCCTATTCCGCCACACGTGCACAAGTGGGGCCTATAGGGCTCGAACCTATGACCCTCTGCTTGTAAGGCAGATGCTCTCCCAGCTGAGCTAAGACCCCTTAG
>CAMNCH010000042.1 GCA_946534145.1 uncultured Lachnospiraceae bacterium | reverse complement strand
TTCTTTTTCCGACTGCTCGTCAAGTTTCGCAAGTCTGCCGCCTCTTAAGGGTTCCATAACCCAGATGGGAATGTTCCATTCGTTAAGCAGGTCAACCTTAGCCTTAGCATCCTGGAACTCCCAGTCAAGATAGTTTAACTGAATCTGACAGAATTCCATATCCTTGCCGTAGGCGTCCAGAAATCTCTTCATGGTCTTATATTCGCCGTGGCAGGAAAAGCCGAGGTGCTTAATCCTTCCGTTTTTCTTTTGCTCCATAAGATAGTCGTAAATACCGAACTTAGGGTCGAGATACTGCTCTATGTTCATCTCGCATACATTGTGGAAGAGATAAAAATCAAAGTACTCCATTCCTGTCTTTTCAAGCTGCTTTTCAAAGATTTCTTTTACCTTTCCCATATTGGAAAGATCGTAACCCGGAAACTTGGTGGCAATATAAAACTTGTCTCTGGGATATTTGGAAAGAGCCTTTCCCATAACAATTTCCGAATAACCGTCATGATAACCCCATGCGGTATCGTAATAATTGATGCCTGCGGCCATTGCCTTGTCCACCATCTTAAAGGTTTCTTCTTCATCAATGCGGCTGTCATCTCCCCCGATTACTGGCAGTCTCATGGCGCCGAATCCAAGGGCCGACAGTTTAATATCCCGGTAGTCTTTGTAAACCATATCCTTCTCCCTTCATGATTAAATATCATCGCAACAGATTAATCAATTTACTAACTATATTATAATTGTACATCTTAGAGTTAACTTAATGTCAAGAATTTTATGCGGGCAAAGAAAATCCCCGGACTCTGCTGTTTAAGTGCCGGGGATATTATTTCTTTATGCTTTTTTCTTGGTTACTGTTTTTTTGGCTGCGGGCTTTTTCTCTTCAGCCTTTTTTGCGGTTGTCTTTTGGGCTGTTACGGTCTTGGTCGCAGCGGGTTTCTTGGCAGCGGTTGTCTTCTTGGCTGTCGTTTCTTTCTTGGCTGAGGTTTCTTTCTTGGGTTTGACCGCAGGTTTTAAGGAATGAGCCAAAGAAACTGCCTTCTCCCAATTGCCGGCAAAGAAAATTCTTCCTTCCGACAAAGCGGTTGCCGCATCAATCTTGCCCTTCAAAAGGTCGATGAAGGTGACTGCATCGGTACGGATCCTGCAATCATTGTCATGGTAATCGTAGGGTTCCGCAACGGCTTTGCCGTTGTCAAGTTCAATGTAGAGCGCTCCCTCACCTTCGCCCTCAATGTCTATCTCTATGGCAAAATGCTCGGAGATAGCCGAAGTGTCAATCTTCCCTACTGCCGTCTTGGCCTTTTTGACCACTTCTTCATACGTCATATTAAACTATTCCTCCTTGGTTAATAAAATACCCTAAGTATTATTTATTAACTCCATAACCCGTTTACTCACGTATTATACACCAATACATGCATACATGGAAGATAAAATTAATCAAATGGAAAACCCGACCAAATGGGATGTGGCCGGGTTCCTAGGGGTATTTAATCCTAAAGAGAATGGATTCAGTTTAATAAGTTCTCTCCGCCACTATCACCAGTCTGTGGGTTGCAAGATAAAGCGGGGTGCAGGTATATAAAGTAAGTGTCTCGGTATCCGTAGCCTCAAGAACCGACAAATCCTCAGGCTCCACCACCTTAATATCCGAGACCGAATATGAGTATGTATCCGTGGCTGTATCCACGTAAATCATATCTCCGAGAGACACTTCGTTAAGCCTGTTAAAATACTGCCCGAAGGTATAATTGCGATGACCCGCTATGACGCAGTTGCCTTTATCTCCCACCATGGCTGTCTCAGGCTCATGTCCCAGAGAATCTGCCAGTACGCCTCCCGATACTCCCTCTCGTACGGGGTTCTCGGAATCTATGCAGGGGATTCTGAGGATGCATAATACGTCACCTTCGGAAGGGGCCACAGCATCTTCTGAGCTCTCTTGCGCCGTTTTCCGAGGGTCTGCCCCGGCAGAAGAATTCTCTTCAATGGGGACTTCTTTAAAAAACGACTCGTTGTGGGCAATCTGCTCCTTAAATTCTTCCAGGGCTTCTTTTTTCATAGCCTGCTGTCTCACATTTATGAAAAGCGACCCAAGAAAAAGAAACAGTCCCGAAATAATGAGCACAGAGCCCACAAGTCTTATCAGTTTAGTCTTCATGTTCTTTCTTTTTACTGCCCTTAATCATAAAGATGCCCGCCATCATAAGAGCCGCTCCCGAAGCATATCCTCCGAGGGTTCCCATGAAACCGCCGGTCTTGGCAAGTCTCTTTTTATTGTCCAAAGAAGAATCGTCGGATAAGGACTCAATGGTCTTCTTTTTGACGGTTGAAGCGCTTGTGTTGGCAGGTGCGGAGGAATGACCGCTGCCACCGCCGCCGGGATTCTCCGAGGGTTTATTGTTGACGATTCGGTTGTTTTCTTTTTCACTTACGGCTGCGGCATAGCCTTTGCCTTTGGTGTGCACGGTGATACCGTCTTTTAAATCCTTGGGAATTTCGTAGCCTTCGGGTGCCTTGGTTTCCTTAAGAATATACTCGTGATTCTCCTCAAGGACGCCTACAAACATTATTTCGCCGTCTTCGTCGCTGTCGGCTTCGTCCACCACTTTGTTGCCATTTGAGGGGTCGATAAGTTCAAAATGAGCGCCCGGAATAATAGTCAAATCTTCTCCGTCCACAAGCTCGGAAATGTAGTAAACGTATTTGCTGAAATCAACGTTTGCGAAATCGCTGTCTTTGTACTTGACTCCCGCGCTGTTGGTTTCGGTATTGCCGTAGCCCTTTAATACTACGCTGTTTGAGAAGTCCTGAGCCTTTCTCTTAAGCATTCTGGTGGTGTACTTAAGGATGTAAGCCTTGGAGGCTCCGGTCTTAGGAACCACAACCTCAAGAACAGGTCTCTCACCGCTGTAATCGGTTCTCACCACCGCACCGGTAACCTCTGTTTCAATCTGAAGAGAGCCGTCGGATTTAACGGATGCTTCGTAAAGCTTAACGGAGGACTCATCAAGCACAAGGCTCGCGCCCATAGTGTCACGGATTACAACTTCGTTGATACCGCTTCTGTATAAGTTCTGACCCGCAACGTTAAGTTCGATGGTGTAATCGATTACTTCTTTGTTGCGAACACCTTTTTTGTCTATAACTCTGTTGGTAAAAGAAGTCTTGGTGGAAACCTTTGTGGAAGTGCCGTACTGGTCGCTTACAAGTCCCGCCTCGTTCTTAATGGTAATCTTACCGTTATTTTCAAAGGTTTCTCCGTCCCTTACCTTAACGTTAAACTTAATAACCTTTTCATCGTCGATATCACCGAGATTGAAGGTAAGCGTATTGGAGCCCGCATCATAAGATGTGCCGGGGAAATTCGAAGAGCCGTCCACATACTCAAGCCTTGAATCCAAGGGATCTGTTACCACCACACCCGTCATGGGCATCTTATTCTGATTAACGGTTATTGTGTAGCGGATGATATGCGTGCTGTAGTTATAGCTGCCTGATTTTTTGGCTATGACTTCGCTTGTGTAATTCTGTGTAGCCGTATCCGTTGCATCATCATTGCCATGTGAGCTTACGGTTACGGTGTTGGTATAGTCTTTGGAAGCATTGCCGGCCCAGATATTGCTTTCGGCGTCGGTAAGTTTCGTGGTAATGACAAAAGAAGCTTTTTTGCCTTCAATATTGTCGCCGAAGGAAATCTTCACATTTGAGTCGTCGTCAGCGTTAACGGAATAGTCTCCCGCAGCCGCTGCGCTGCCCTCAATCTTGACGTTTTTAACCTCTACAAAGGAATGACCTGCCGGAATGGCATCCGTAAGGACTACGTCGGTTAAATTCTGTCTGTTGCTGTTGACTTCCACAAGCCAGTCCATAGTGTGATTTACTTTGTCCACACCTGCGGCAGACTTCTTAACGGCTGCTTTTAACATCATTTCGCTTCCGGTAAATTCGGCGCCTACGCCGGGTCCCTTAACCGCCACGGGTTCGCCGGTACCGTATGCTTCGTATTCGTAAGTAAGCCATGCTTCGTTACGGGGAACGTTATGGTTTTCTTTTAAATATTTGGAGTAATTCTGAATAGTGGTGTCATAAGTTACGGTATAAACCGCATCCCCCGCCATATCTTCGGTAAATGCTATCTTATGAACTCCGTCCTCGGTGGTTTCGGTGCAATCCACTGTATTGCCGTGGGAATCCTTGACGGTAAGGTTGTCCATATTAATGACCACACCTGAATCGGCAATAATTTTGTCGTGCAAAACAACATTCTTAAGCGTAAAGCCGTTGTTGTTCACTACTATGGTCCAGGTTGCCTTGCCGGTGCTGTCAACATCGGTACCGCTCTTGTCTACCCATTTGGAGACGGGTTTTGACACTTCGCTTGTAGCTGTTGCAAAGATTGAGAGGGAATCGTAATTCTCTCCCTTGGGAGCGGTCACATTAACATTATTGGTCAGCTCTTTGTCAATGGTTCCGTCTTCATTGGAGTCCTTGGAAAGCGCCAGAAAATCTATATGCGTCTTATAGGTAAAACTGATGGTGTCTGAAGGAGTGTTGTTCTTATACTGCCAGGTGATGCTGCCTGTACCCTGTTCGGGAGTAATGCTGTCTCCTCCCACAACCGTCAAAGAATCTTTCACATATTCATGACCCTCCCCGAATGTATCGGTGAAGGTATAGCCGTCAGCGTATTCTATGGGCTTTTCATCATTTTTAAGAGTTACGGTCCAGGTAATATTGCCGTCAGCATCAACGGATGAGGCGGTTTTGGATACCTTGGGAGGCTGGGACATGAATTCGCTTACTTTTACCGTGTAAGTCTTCTGTCCGAAAACAAGCTCGTATTGCTCAACATCACCGTCGGCATCTTTGTCCAGTTCAAGGGACAAATCAAGCCCCGCATAAGCGCCCATTGCGGTTTCAAGTTCCGTAAAGGTATCGGAAATCTGAAGTACCGCATTGCCGTCTGCATCTATATTGAGGTGACCCAGTATTCTGTCATCGCTCTTAACTTCTATTACATATCCTTCCGGGCGCGCACATACCTTGGGAATTGAGGGAACCTTGTAATGCTGTCCCGCCACCACGTGGAATCCCGGAATCTTGTCATTAATCTTGGCTCCCGCAGGATTAATGTGCAGAGGCTCATTGAAAGTATAAGTTACCTTTATTGTGTCATCCAAAGAAATAACGGTATCACTAGATTCATCAAGGGGCTTAACATTGCCCTCCGAATCCTGAAACATAACGGTCATGGACTTTATCAAAGCATTTTCATCGGGGACGTTTGAATCGTCCGCATCTTCCAAAGAAACCACAACTCCCTGTGTTCCTGCCGATGCAACCTTTTTTGAAGACAAAAGCAGCTCTGCGAAATCAAGCTTCTCAGAGTTTAAATCTTCTTCATTCAATTCGTTTAATCTGTCTATGGAAAACAAAGCCAAAGAATTTTGACTTTCTAAAGTGTCATCCGTTAAAGATTCCTCATTGCCTGATATGTCGCCACCCGATACATCATTGCCTGAAGTATCATTGTCGGAAATATCGTTGTCCGGTACCGAAGGCTCAGAAATAACAGGCTCGTCACCGGAAACGTCTTCCGTTAAAGAAGGTGTCTCATCGTCTCCCGATACATCCGCAGGCTCCTGCAATGAAATTACGGGCGCAACCTCTTTCTGAGTCTCTTTTTTCTCTTCTTCAGCCGTCGCATCGACTGAGGTCACAATCGATTCATCGGATGCGTCCTCGTTTATAAGGACCTCCTCTGTAACATCATATTCTTCAAAACCCGTGTCAGAATCGGCCGCATATACGCTTATTACGTCATTTCTTAACACGCAAAAAACAACAACCACACTTAAAAGCACGGCCAAAAAACGTTTACCCATGTACAACATTCCTCTCCAAAAGTGTACTATTCCGAAAAAGCTTACAAAGTGATTAGCAACGCCTGTCTTACGCGTAGCACAAGACTGATGCCGATAATCATACACAATAATACGCTTATTGGCATTATAACATGTTTTGTCAATAGAGAAACGTTTTTTTACAAAACTGTTACACAGTATAATTAAAAAGCCACCCTTTCGAGTGGCTTTACTGCTACATTCTTAATAACAATTCCTTACTTACTACGCTTCCGTCTTTAATATAGGTGCGGGGAACCCTCTTGCTGACTGCGCATGTGAGCTCGTAAGGGATGGTGCCCGCTATATCGGAAAGTGTTTCTATTGGATTTCTTTTACCGAATATTTCTATTTCGGAACCTACATCTACACCGTATTTGTCGGTAATGTCTATCATGCACATGTCCATGCATATCTTGCCTCGCTGAGGTGCGGGGCCTTCGTCGGTCATAAGACTGCATTTATTGGAAAGGCTTCTGAAAAAGCCGTCGGCATATCCGTAAGGAAGTACACCAATGCGCTCTTTTTTGTCTGTTTTATAGATGCCCCCATAACTTATGGCTGTGCCGGCAGGATATACCTTAACGGTGCTTACCACGGTCTTTAAGGTCATAACGGGCTTAAGTCCCAGTTCTTTGGCATATTGGCCGTATCCGTAAAGAAGGAGTCCCGGACGAACCATATCCAGATAAGTCTCGGGGAATCTTGCCACGGCACCGGTATTGGCACAATGTTTGATTAAAAAAGGTTTACCAATCTTCTCCTCAACTTTGGAGCATACATCAGTAAACAGTTTAAACTGATGTTTGGTATATTCAAGGCACTCGGGACCTTCTTCATCCGCAACCGCAAAATGAGTAAAGATACCTTCCGCATCAAGGCCCGGCATTGAAACCGCATCCACTATTCCCTGAACACCGGTGTCAAAGAAATCTCCGTCACACAGGTAACCGAGGCGGGACATGCCCGTATCAACCTTTATATGAATCTTCAGGGTCTTGTTAAGTCTTGTAGCTTCCTCGGAGTACTCAACAGCTTTAGCCTTACAGGTTACGGCCTGAGTAATATTGTATTCGATAAGTCTGTCCACCTGCTCTTTGGGGGTATGTCCCAGAATCAGTATGGGCATTTTAATACCGTTAACTCTAAGTTCCATGGCTTCGTCGATACTGCTGACAGCCAGATAATCGGCGCCTTCTTCCTCAAGGGTCTTAGCCACCATAACGGAACCGTGTCCGTAGGCATCAGCCTTAACCACACCTAAGAATTTAACCTTATCACCGATTCTTGCTCTTAAAGTCTTGTAATTGTGAACCAAAGCATCAAGGTCGATTTCCGACCATGTTCTTTTTAAAGTGGATTCCATGATAAATAAACCCATCCTCCCAAAATCATCTCTTATTCGTTAAGCGTAAGCTCCATAACGTCGCCCACACGCTTGTAACCGACTTTTCTTAAGTAAACGTAACTCTTGGGAATGTCTGTCATAAACCGGCATTTCTTGACACCGTCTCTTGTAAGCTCCCTGTAGAGGTATTTGCCCACGGAAAAGTCCCTGTAGGTTCCCGTTACAAAATCAAGGTAGATGTCGAGTTCACCGTTTTCTTTTAAATTACCTAACATTACACCAGCCATGGTGTCTTCGCACATAATAAGATATGCGATGTTGGGTTCAAGGTGCGCCACACCGAAGCTTGGGAAGAATTTAAGTATATCCTCCCTGTATTTGTCAAGAAACAGTTTGACTATGGGATCCTCGGCGTAGGTCTTGCCTGCCGTATAAATCTTTTGATTCTTGTAAGATAAGTGGCGCCATAAAAAGAAAATATTAATAAGCGCCAGGGCTCCGTTTAAAACAACCGTAGGGTACACCTGCATAATAACGCCGTAAATAACCGAAATAAGGGAACCTGCGGTATTTATGATGCGAAGCTTGTATACCGAAGTCATAAGGAAGGATATAAGCACCAAAGCGGTGCCGACATAACCTATAGCTTCAATAATCACTCTGTTATCGTTCATAAGAGAATCCTATCTGTTTCCGTAATAAACCAACTGACTTACGATGTCCTGATACTCGAATTTGCATGCGGAACGCTTAAATATACCGAATACTTCGCCGCTTCCGGAGAAGTTGTTGTTGTCCCACCAGCATACGGGCATACGGTAGCTTCTGGCATATGCAACGAAATAAGCCGTAAATTTGGCACGTTCTTCGGTATTGCCGCCTCTGTCTCTTGCACCGAATTCGTCGATGATAACGCCGGTACCGTTCTTAACGTACTTAACGAAAAGGTTCATAAACAAAGAGTTAAGTTCGGATACTCCGCCTTCAACATCAAATGTCTTAGTATCTCCCTTGCCGGGATCCGCAAGTGCGAAAAGGTAAGGTCTGTATGCATGAACAGTCAAAAGAATGCGGTTTTCTTTTTCACCGTAGGTATCTGTGGGAACCACAAACTGATCACAGAGGATATAGTCGGGTGAACCTGCATAACCGGGAACGGTGATATATCTGGTCTTATTATAGGCACCGGGAGTCTGTCTGATTGTATCTACAATTGCCTGATTGTACTGATTGATACAGTCAAGGGTTTCCTTGGCTTCTTTGGCATTTAAGTCGGGAAGGTTCCACTCAATGTCGGTACCGGAGAGTCTGGGCTCATTAAGTGATTCAAATACGAGATGCTCGTCGCAGTCGCCGAATTTCTCCGCAACCTGCGCCCAGATCTTGGTAACGTACTTAAGGGAGTTCTCACGGCACTCATAGGAAGGATACATATACTTCTTTAAGTTGTCGTGATGGATGTTAAGGATAACGTACATATCCTCTTCAAGAGCCCAGTTAACAACTTCGTAGACTCTGTTCATCCACTTTTCGTTGATGTTGAAGTCATCGTCAACATGATTGTGCCATGCCACGGGAATTCTGATGGTCTTAAAGCCTTCGTTCCTGATGGCCTTAATCATGTCCTGAGTGGTAACGTCCTTCTGCCAGTATGTCTCAAACTTTAAGTCGTCGTCAAAAATGTTCTTGGCATCGCTAGCGTCGAAGGTGTTGCCAAGGTTAATGCCCGCGCCCATGTCAGCGGTAAAAGAAAGTGCCTCGCTCTCGGGTGCTTTATGTTTGGATACCAATACATTAATAAGATTGTCGGGTCTCACGTTTTCGTCCTTTTTCTCTTCTTTTTTCTCTTCTGTGGATGCGGAAGCTGAAACGGTTTCTTGTGTCTCGTCCTTTACTTCCTCTTTAACTTCTTCGGTTGAAGAAGCTGATACGGTTTCGGTGCTTACTGTATCTGCGGATGATACGCTTGCTTTGGTGGATTCGCAGCCGGTCAGAGCAAGTGCCGCAATAAGCATTGTTGCAATAATTCTCTTTTTGATGGTAGTCATAATAATCCTCTGCATTATAAAGTTTGTGTCCGGCGTGGCCGGTATATGAACCGTTACCTGGTCTTCGTCCCTATCTGGGAAAAAAGTTCAAGGTAATTGTCATAACGAAGTTTAGAAATCTTACCCGCTTCCACTGCCGCCTTAACAGCACAGTCGGGTTCGTTGACATGTACGCAGTCTGCGAATCTGCAGGGCTCTACGGAAGAAAATTCATTGTAGTAATCCTTAAGGTTCTGTCTGTCTGCGCCAAAAATGTCAAGAGATGTAAAACCGGGGGTGTCCATAACATAAGTGCCTTCGCCGAGGGGTAACAATTCCGCATGCCTGGTGGTGTGCTTGCCCCTTTGGGTCTTCACACTTATATCACCGGTTTCCATTATATCGCAATTGCATAACAGATTTATTAGAGATGATTTGCCCACACCGCTGGGGCCGGCCATAACCGTTGTTTTGCCTTTTAAAAGGTCTCTTAAGGCCTCAACTCCCGCATTCTCTCTCGCACTGACAAAGAAAATGGGGTAGCCCGCTCCCACATATGCCTCTCTTATGGTCTCTATATCCTCCGGGGATGCCAAATCGTCCTTGTTAAAGACTATAATGCAGGGAACCGATTCGCTCTCCATGTAGATTAAAAACCTGTCGAGCAGATTGAAATTGGGGTCGGGGCTTTTAATTGCAAAAACAATTAAAGCCTGGTCAACGTTGGCACAGGCAGGCCTTATCATACGGCTTTTGCTCTTGTAAACCCGTGTCACGTTTCCTAAGCTTTTCTCTTCGTCGATTATGTCTATTTCAACATTGTCGCCTACCAGGGGCTTGGTGCCTTCATTACGAAAAGAACCTTTGGCCTTACACTCAAAGGTTCCTTTACCGTCGATATTAACGTAATAAAATCCGGCAATGCCTTTAATAATCTTTCCTTGCATTAATCTCCCGATTATTCGTCAACTTCAAAATTTATGTCTCTTTTAATAACCTTTTTCTCGGTCTTGGCAGGGGTAATCTCCTCGCCCGTGGATACGTCCTTCTCCGCAGGAATCTTAACTTCATACGAAAGGGTAATGGTACCGCTGTTAACTCCCGCAATGTTGGAAATGTTAACGGAAACGGGGAAAGAAGTGGTCCAGGTAGACTGAAGCACCTTGCCGTTTGCGTCGGATACCGTTATCTCAACCTTGGTACCCATTTCAAATTCGGGATCTTCTGCCGTGGAGGGCGCATTTATGCTTCCGTTAAATCTGTACATTACGGTATCCGGAGGTTCGGGACCCATGCTGGCATGAAGGTCAATAGCGGTTCCCTTGGGAACTTCTTTGTCCGCTTCAAGGCTTTGGTAGCAAATCTGTCCTTCAGGGAAGATATTGTCGTACACGGGAGCTACGGGGTTAACCGTAAGACCCGCTTCGGTCAGAATGATAATAGCATCGTCATTGTCCTTACCTAAAACGTTGGGGACTTTGATAAGATCCTGTGCGGCGCCCTGACTGACTACCAGCAATACCGTAGATTCCTCAGGAGTCTTTTCTCCTCCTTCGGGGAACTGGGAAATAATGTTGCCCTCGGGAACGGTATCGGAGTATTCCTGATTAATTGAAACTTTAAGATCCAATTTCATAAGCGCATCATTGGCTTCTTTGTAGTTCTTGCCTACTACATCGGGCACAATAACACTGGTGGAGCCGGAGCTTACATTAAGCACGATTTCCGAGCCCGCATCTACCTTTAAGCCGTCCTGAACGCTTGCGGAAATAACATAGCCTTCTTTGACGGTATCGGATTCAGTATATTTTACAAAGTATTTAAGGTTATTCTTCTCAAGTATTTTCTGAGCGTCTTCCTGGCTCTTTCCCACTACCTTGGGCATAACAATCTGCTCGGGTTTCTCCATTGAAACTGTGGTGGGAACCTTCTCCGTGTTTTCTTTGCCGAGTTTCAGTACGCCGATGCCCTTGCTGATAAGGAAAATGGCTATGACAAGGATGGCCGCACCCATAAAGATGGCAAGAATGGTGGTGAGCTTGTCCATCTTGGCATCGTATTCGCTGTCATCCTGAGAGGCGTTCGGATTAACCTTGGGAAGTTCCCCCGTAAGCTCTTCCGTGCCTTTTGTACTCTTCTTAAGGGCCTCAAGCTCGCCTGCGGTGACGGGTCTTGTGGCGCCGAATTCGTCGTCTTCTTTAATCTTTACAAAGTCTTCGTCGGGAGTGATAAAGGTCTTCTTAAGGTCCTCGATAAGGGCTCCCATGCTCTGATATCGTCTGTCGGGGCTCTTCTGGGTACACTTAAGTACAATCTGCTCAACACTTACGGGAATATCGTCAACGTATTCCCTGGGGGAGGGCATTTCTTCCTGAATCTGTTTGATAGCTATAGCTACGGTGGTCTCTCCGTTAAAAGGAACTCTTCCTGTAAGCATTTCAAAAAGAGTGATACCAAGTGAATAAATATCGCTCTTCTCATCGGAGTATCCGCCGCGAGCCTGCTCGGGAGATGTATAGTGAACAGACCCCATAACGTTACTGGTAATGGTGTTGCTGGTAGCGGCCTTGGCGATGCCAAAGTCTGTTACCTTAACCTTGCCTTCTTTGGAAATAATAACGTTCTGAGGTTTAATGTCTCTGTGAATAATATGGTTGTTGTGGGCGGCTTCGATACCCATGCCTATCTGGATGGCTATGGTAACGGCTTCTTTGACCGAAAGACGTGCCTTCTTCTCAATATATTTCTTGAGAGTGATACCCTCAACAAGTTCCATTACAATGTAATTGGTGCCGTTTTCTTCGCCTACGTCATAGACGTTGACGATATTGGGGTGCATAAGACCTGCGGCGGCCTGAGCCTCGATTTTAAACTTCGAGACGAAGTTGGCATTCTCCGCAAACTCCTGCTTAAGCACCTTAACGGCAACAAAACGATTCAATTTATGATCTTTAGCTTTATAGACGTCGGACATACCGCCGGTTCCGATTTTTTCAAGAACCTCGTATCTTTCGCCTATCATCATACCGATTTTAACCATGTGTATCCTCTGTCAGACGATTCTTTATCAAGCAAAGGGCTCTATTAAGATAACCGAAATGTTATCCTTGCCGCCGGAGTTATTGGCAGCTGCAACAAGTGCTTCCGCTTTGCTTGCTATATCCCGCTCTTTCTTGAGTATCATAAGGATTTCACTGTCCTCAAGCATGTTGGTGAGGCCGTCCGAGCACATAAGCACCATATCGCCCTTATGAAGCCTTACGGTAAAGAAATCCGTGTCGATGTCATCGTCCGCACCGACAGCTCTTGTTATGATATTCTTCTGCGGGTGGGTCCTGGCACTTTCTCTGTCAAGACTTCCCATTTTGATCATCTCCTCAACATAAGAGTGATCGACAGTAACCTGTTTGATATCGTCCCCGATTACATATAACCTTGAGTCGCCGACGTTGGCAACCTGAAGGCAATCCCCCACAACAGATGCAAGCACTATGGTAGTGCCCATCTTGTCATATTCGGGATTCTGAGAGGCTTCGTCTCTGATGATACGGTTGGCCTCTTTAATAGCTTCCGTGAAAAGTTTCCTCGGCGTGGTGCTCTTGGACTTGTCAATAAAAGAAGTAACAGTCTCCACGGTACGAAGAGATGCGTACTCTCCGCCGTTATAACCTCCCATGCCGTCGGCAAGGGCAAAAAGGTTGGGCAGATTCCCCACAGGCTCTTCGCTTGTGAAAATGTAGTCCTGGTTCATTGTTCTCTTTTTTCCCACATCCGATAAGGAAAAAGTCTTAAGCACCCCTATGCCTCCTGATTAATACCATCGCTTCAAAAGAAAACAAGTCTATTCACTGTCCATTGTCTTCTTGCGAAGCTGTCCGCAGGCCCCGTCTATATCGCGACCCATTTCCCTTCTAATAGTAACATTTATTCGGCTTTTTTCAAGTTTATTTTTGAATGCCAGCACGTCGTCTCTGGCCGTTTCCCTGTAATCACGCTCTTTTATGGGATTGACCGGAATAAGGTTTACATGAGCCTTTACCCTTCCCGCAAGCCTGATAAGACCTTTAGCATCCTCGTCCCTGTCATTGACATCCCGCACCAGAGCATACTCGAAGGTAATACGTCTGCCGGTCTTGTCAAAATAGTATTCACAGGCATCCATAAGCTCGTTTATAGAGTATTTATTGGCTATTGGCATGAGCTCGCGACGCTTTTCGTCCGTAACCGAATGAAGGGACAAAGCAAGTGTTATGGAAAGTTTCTCATCCGCCAGACGTTTCATGTTCTCAACGATTCCGCAGGTTGATACGGTAAGGTTTCTTTGGCTTATATTGAGTCCGTGCCCGTCGGTTAAAAGCTTTATAAATTTAAGCAGATTGTCGTAATTGTCCATAGGCTCGCCGGTACCCATTACCACTACGTTGGATACTCTCTCGCCGGTGAGGGCCTGAATACGGTAAATCTGCTCAAGCATCTCGGAGGGTTCAAGGCATCTGGTAAGTCCGTCCAGAGTAGAGGCGCAGAACTTACAGCCCATGCGGCAGCCTACCTGGGAAGAAATGCACACGGAATTGCCGTGATGATAGCGCATGAAAACGCTCTCCACGTAATTGCCGTCACGAAGCTTAAAGAGGTACTTTCTGGTACCGTCTTCCCTTGACTCCTGCATCCTCGCCACTTCGCAGGCGGTTATGTAGTAAGTTTCCGAAAGTTTGCTCCGAAGGTCTGCCGAGAGATTGGTCATTTCATCAAAAGAAGTAACCAGTTTCTTGTGAAGCCAGTCATAAATCTGAGAGGCTCTGAATTTGGGAAGACCCATTTCTTTTATGGAATTTTCAAGTTCTTCAAAGTCCAATGACTTAATGTCGATTTTATCCATTAATCTTTACTCTTAACAAATCTTGCCACAAAGAAGCCGTCTGTGCCGTCCGTATCGGGACGAAGCTGAATGTGGCATTCGCTCTTACGGGGCTTGTCAAACAGAAACGGAACAAAGGGCTTAAGGGAATCTTCTTTGAAGGGAAGATTCTCGGTTATAAACTTAACCATCTTTTCATTTTCCGCTTTATGTATGGTGCAGGTGGAATAAAGAAGCACCCCGCCCGGCTTAACGTAGCGTGAAACATTGGTAACGATGGCCTTTTGAAGGTCGCATATGTCCTTCATGGCTTCGTTGGTAATATTGTATTTAATATCGCTCTTACGTGGCATTACGCCCAGTCCCGAGCAGGGAACGTCGGCTATTACTATGTCAAAAGAAGCCTCATATTCTTCATTGAATTCCGTGGCATCCTGCAGTGTAGGCTTAAGATTGCTTAAGTGAAGCCTCTCTGCATTGTCGGCTATCATGGATACTTTGGTATCCGAAACGTCGCAGCTTACGACCTCGCCCTCAGGATACATGCGCGAAGCCACGTATGAGGACTTGCCTCCGGGGGCCGCACACACATCAAGGATACGTAAATCGCTGCCTTTTTGGACCCCTGCACACTCGGCACATATCATGGAACTTTCGTCCTGAACGATAAGTCTGCCGTCAGAGAATCCCGGCACGGATTCCATGCCGTCAAAATCCTCGATTTCAAAAGCGTTCTTAATATACCTTGCGGGTTCAAAAGAAATCCCCGCTTCACCCCAGGCCTTAGTAAGTACCTCTGTGTCTGCTTCATTGACAACCTTCACGAAAGCAGGTCTTATCCCGCTCAATGCCTTTACAAGGCTCTCTCCGTCCTCCTGCTCTTTTAATAGCATTTTCACTATCCATTCGGGGCAGGAATACATGACACTGATCCTTTGGACTTTGTCGTCTATGCCGTCAAAGTTAAGGGCGTTTTCTTTGTCCCTTAAGATGTTGCGAAGGACCCCGTTTACAAAGGGGCAGAAAGCCTCAAAGCTCTTCTTGCGGCAGAGCTTGACCGCTTCGTCACATATGGCGTTGTCGGGGATTTTGTCCATAAAAAGAATCTGGTAAAGACTCATACGAAGAATGGCCGCCACAACAGGCTTACACTTGTTCATGGGCTTTTGAGAGTATTTGTCCAGCACAAAATCGAGGGTAATCCTGTGAAAGACGGTACCCTCGCTGATACGCTTTATAAGTCCTTTGTCCCTTGAATCCAGGTAATCGTATTTTTCAAGCACTTCTCTTATGAGGAGATGGCTCTTCGATCCTTCTTTGTCAAGTTCCAAAAGAATATCCGTAATAATTTCTCTTGTATTAACACTCATTGACCCAAAAAGTCTCCGCCGCCCAAGTGCATGCCTCTTACAAAGTCACATGCGCTCATGCGTTTTTTGCCTTCAAGCTGAACTTCAAGCAGTTCCAAAATTCCGTCTCCGGTGGAAACGTAAACATTTTTCTTGGTAACGATAAGGGCACCGGGCTCATAATCCGCAGTATCCACATTTGGAATGCTGTCAATCACTTTGGTGCCGAATATCTTTAAGAGTTTGCCGTTAACGGTAGTATAGGCTGTGGGCCACTTTAAAAAGCCTCTTACAAGACAGTCTATGCTCTCTGCGGATTGGCCGAAATCTATGAGACCTTCCTCCTTCTTAAGAGGAGGTGCATAGGTGGCAAGGTCAGGGTCCTGAGGTGTGGCAACAGCTGTGCCGGCCTCAACGTCCTTTAACACCTTTAAGAGTTCTTTTGCACCGTAATCCGCCATTTTTAAGTAAACCGAGTCTTCATTGTCTTCAGGCTCAATGGGAAAAGAAACCGAGCTGTAAACCGCACCGGTATCCATTCCTTTGTCCATTTTCATGATAGAAACGCCGGTTTCACGGTCACCGTTGGCGATGGCGCGCTGAATGGGTGCGGCACCGCGAAGTTTGGGAAGAAGTGAACCGTGAACATTAATGCATCCAAACTTTGGAATATCCAGTATCTCCTGGGAAAGAATCTGTCCGTAAGCCGCCACAACATAAACGTCTGCGGGAATGGTCTTTAAAACCTCCACAGATTCGGGAGCCTTAATCTTAGCGGGCTGATATACGGGGATACCGTTCTCCTCGGCATAGACTTTAACCGGAGGAGCAATAAGCGCTCCGCTTCTGCCCTGAGGCTTGTCGGGCTGTGTGTAAACCGCCGTTACTTCGTGACCTGCTTCTTTTAACGCTTTAAGTATAGACGCCGCAAATTCGGGCGTACCCATAAATACTGTCTTCATTATTCTGCTTCCTCTTCATGCAGCATTGAATTGTCTACCAGTTCGCCGATAACTCTTTCGGTGTAGAGGTGACCGTCGAGGTGCTCAAGTTCGTGGCAGATAGCACGGGCCAAAAGTTCTTCGCCCTCAAGTTCGAAGGGCTCAAGATGCTCGTCGAAAGCCTTAACTTTAACGTAATAAGGGCGCTTAACAATACCGCTTTTACCGGGAATGCTGAGGCAGCCTTCGTATCCTTCCTGCTCGCCGGAAGTCTCAAGTATTACGGGATTGATAAGAACATGCAGGTCTTCACCCGTAGTATCGATTACAACGATTCTTTTAAGCACTCCCACCTGGCATGCCGCAAGGCCTACGCCGTCGGCAGCTCGCATGGTATCAATCATATCGTCGATTAAAAGCTTTGTGCGGGGAGTAATCTCCGTTACTTCCTTGCATTTTTTGGTAAGAACTTCGTCGCCCCATTCTCTAATTTTTCTGAGTGCCATAGTGTCTTCCTTTCTAAATCAGACCCCGTTTTGAGGGTCAAAGTCAAAAAATACGTTTTCTTTAAACTGTTTTCTCGAAGAAAGGGCTTCCTCGAGAAAATCCTTTATTTGAACCAAAGCATCATAGGATTTGTGCTTTAGGTAAAATACCTGTCTGTATATGTCGTTAATCTTGGAAACGGTGGCGGGAGCAGGTCCGATTACAAGAATCTTAAAGTGCTCTCTGATACCCTGCACGAGATTGGCCGCAAGTGCTTCACAGGCCTTTTCGTCCGCGCCCGTAACCAGTACCGACAGCATGTGTGCCGCCGGAGGGTAGTCCATTAAGTCTCTGTAGCCTATCTCCTCTTCGTAAAAGCCTTCGTAATCCTGAGTTACGGAAAAAGAAATTGCATAGTGATCCGGCTGATAGGTCTGAATAACCACATCACCGGGCTTGTCGCCTCTTCCGGCTCTTCCCGCAGCCTGGGTAAGAAGGTCGAAGGTTTTCTCGGGTGCCCTGTAATCTGCCGCAAATAAGGACATGTCGGCAGCCAGAACCCCCATTAATGTAACGTTCTTAAAGTCGTGACCCTTGACTATCATCTGGGTACCGATAAGGATGTCGGCTTCGTGGTCAAGGAAACGGCTGAGGATTTCTTCGTAGCTTTCTTTTTTCCTGGTGGTATCCGCGTCCATACGAAGGGTACGGGCTTTGGGATACATTTTGTTAACTATCTCTTCCACCTGTTCGGTGCCGGCTTTGAAGCCAAGGATATATTTGGACCCGCACTGTGGGCAGGTCTTGTAGGAATCGGTGGTATAGCCGCAATAGTGGCATACCATCTTACCGTTTCTGTGAAGGGACAAAGAAACGTCGCAGTGCGGACATTTTACTACAAAGCCGCAGGCTCTGCAAGATACGAAGCCCGCCACTCCTCTTCTGTTCAAAAAAAGCATTATCTGCTCGTTCTTATTGAGACGGTCCTCAATAAGTGCCTGCAGGTCTCTTGAAAGAATGCTTCTGTTGCCTTCTCTCAATTCCTGCCTCAAATCGGCCACAGTCACATTGGGAAGCTGATGGCCGGTTAAACGTCTGGTAAGAGTAAAAAGCTTATACTCTCCCGTCTTCGCCCTGTAATAGGAATCTATTGACGGGGTCGCGGAGCCGAGTATCACACTTGCCTTACTCATGCGCGCAAGTTCAATGGCGGTTTCACGTGCGTGGTATTTGGGCATTGTTTCGCTCTTGTAGGAGTTTTCGTGTTCCTCGTCTATTATTATAATCCCAAGGTTGTTAAAAGGCGTAAAAAGCGCCGACCTGGGGCCTATTACTATATCAATGTCTCCATTAACAGCCTGCTCGAAAAGGTCGTATTTCTCGCCCTTTGAAAGAGTTGAGTTCATGACACCCACTCTTGCGCCGAAGCGTTTGTAAAAGCGCATGAGGGTCTGGTATGTCAAAGAAATCTCCGGTATCAAAACGATGGCCTGTCTGCCCCGTCTGATAACATCGTCGATTATCTGCATGTAAACTTCTGTTTTGCCGCTTCCGGTGATACCGTGAATCAAATAGGTGTTATTGACTCCCGCATCAAAAT
>CAMNCH010000041.1 GCA_946534145.1 uncultured Lachnospiraceae bacterium | reverse complement strand
ATTGAGGACCATTCCTGGGTTAAGTTAAGCGCCAAATTTTCCAAAGAATATTTTAAGGGCTACGACGGAGAGGGCCCCATGCTTACAGCCATAAGCGTTACTCCCTGCAAAAAGCCCAAAAACGAAGTCTTATCCTTCGTATAATCGGAGTGTGAGATGATACCCTATTCACCTTTGCAGTTATTGTTTTTCTTTTATACATATTGTTTTTTGGGCTGGATTATCGAGTCCACATGGGTGTCCCTTCATCAGAAGAGACTTGTTAATCGCGGCTTTTTAAGAGGACCCTTCATACCCATTTACGGGTGCGGCGCCATGACACTGGTGCTGGTGGGAACGCCTTTGCTTAAGTGGCCGGTGGCGGTTTTCTTTGGCGGCATGATATCCGCCAGCATTTTGGAGTACTTCACCGGGGCGGCCATGGAAGCCATTTTCAAGGTGCGCTACTGGGACTACTCGGACAAGCCCCTTAATTTAAACGGTCATATCTGTCTCTTTACCAGTGTATGCTGGGGCGGACTTTCTTTGGCTGTTGACTACGTGATTCATAAGCCCATCGTGGCCCTCACGGAGCATATGACGTACAAAGAACTGGTGCTTATAGTCACTGTGGTTACGGTGTACTTTATTGTGGACTGCACATTGTCCTTCAAGGCTGCCTTCGACCTTCGTGCCATCATCATCAAAATGGAGAAGGCCAAAGAAGAACTCAGGCTTATGCAGAAGCGTCTTGACGTTATTCTTGCTTTTGCGGATGCGGACAAGGATGCCTTTATTGATGCAAGCCTTGAGAAGGCAGGCAATATTGCGGACAGCATAGAAGCCAGGTTTTCGGCTGTCAAAAAGGCTATGGAGGAGACTCCCGCCAGATTTGCGGAGAGCATTAAGAAAGAACTTTCCGAACTCAGGGATAAGTTTGTAATAGAGAAACGCAACGAGCAGTCCGAGAACAATATATGGGACTTTTACAAGAGGGGAATCTTTCTTGGCAACCCTACTCTTAAGTCCGTTAAATTCTCCGAGACAGTTGATACACTTAAAGATTACGTCATGAATCTTAAGAACAAATCGGGTAAAAAGAAATAAGCAATCAGAAAGGTGCCTGGGACATGGGAAAAAAGACGGTAAGATATTTACTGCCGATTATTCATTTTATATTGTCATTTGTATATGAGAGAAGTTTCCTGATTTTTAACGCCGAGGACGGAGTTCGCATGGCCATACCCAGAAGCGACTTCTATTCGGACAAGGCTGAGCACATGGTGGCGTACATCATTTCAAAGATTTTTGCCGCTTTGCTTATTGTTCTTGTGTGGAAGCTTCTTTTTTATGTTGTCGATCATTTTAAGGACACGGCCGTGAAGGTAGGGCTTTGTGTTTTTATCGTGTTGTTTGTTGTATTCGGGGTGTTCCTTCTTACGGATGTGAACCTTCGCTCCGATGACAACTATATTACTTACGCTTATGCATTGAGACTTTGGCCCGAGTACTGGCACTCGGCATATCTCAGCACCCTTTATGCGGGCATGATGATGGTATTTCCCAATCCCGCCGCAATCGGTGTGCTGCAGTGGATGGGACTTTCTGCAGTTATCGGATACGCCTTTAACAGAATAGACAAAAGCCCTGTGCTTAAGGGACGTTTTAAGTGGCTCATTCTTTTGATACTTGTGCTTCCCAATTCGTATATACTGATAGTGGACCCTTACAGGACAGAACTTTATGCAATTATTTGCATGTTCTTTGAAAGTCTGCTGGTAATGGATTTTGTGGACAAAAAAGAACGAAACGCTGCTGAACTTGCACTTATTTCCGTGCTTGCGGCATTTATTGCGGTGTTTAGAAGCGAGGGCATCATACTGGGCCTCGGCGGCTTTGCAGCGGCTTTGATTTTTGGCTACAAACCGGGGCTTAAGAGGATTTTCGCCCATACAGCCTTTGCGGTATTGGCTTTCATCGTCATTCTTTTGCCCCAGAAGGCGGGAGACAAGAAATATTACGGCAAGGACTACAGTATAATAAATTCTTTCCCTTCCCTTATAAATATTTTAAATGACGGCAATCATAATATAGATTACGATGGGGCGGAGGAGTCCCTTGCGGCCATTAACAGAGTGGTACCCCTTGATTTGATAAGCCTTTACGGTATGGGAGGATATCACCGTTACAATATTTATTGCGGCAGAGTGGACATCAACCAGTCCTATGCCACGGATGAAGAAGCATCGGCATATGTTAAGGGCTTTTACGACCTTGTTTTTCATAACAAGAAGATATATTTAAAGACTCAGTTTGTCATGTGGGAGCAGTCCCTGTTCCTCACCCAATATCCTTTTGTGGCAGAGAGCATATTGACGGAGCCCACATCCCCCATTGCGGATTTTAAATTGGACCTCTGGGGCGTCGGCAGGGCAGAATATGTTAAGGACCTGCATCTTCAGTCCTGGCATGACAATTCCTTCAGACAGAGGGTCGCAGGCGTTATTTCTTCTGCTTTAAGCAAGGTACATGATTTTACTTTTGACAAGATACATGCGGCATCAGCATCCCTTATAATCATTACGCTTTTAGCTGTGATTTTTATGCTTAAAGAGTTTGTGTTATTTTTTAAAAAGAAACGTGAGAACACGGCTCTCGGGGTATTTCTGCTGGTACTTCTTTTGCAGTATGCGGCAATTGTGATTGTGATGCCTGCCGGCGCGCAGGTGTATTTTCATGCCACTTATTACAGCATGCTTATTACGGAAATTACCTATATTGCCAAACTCGTTGCTGACAGAAAGGCTTCAAAAGAAAGCCTGTAAATATATTTTTGGAGGAAGAAATGAGGATATCCCTTATTCTTATAACCTGGAACGAACTTGAGGGCTGCAAGCACGATATTCCCCTCATAGACAGATCTAAGTTCGATGAAATTTTTTGCATAGACGGAGGCAGCACCGACGGAACCGTTGAGTATCTTACTGAGCAGGGTATTCCCGTATTCAGGCAGAGCGCCAAGGGCCTCAATCAGGCATGCAAGGACGGCTGCAATCACTGCACCACGGATGCTTTTGTGTTCTATCATCCCAAGGGAACCATTCCCGTGGAGGATACTTACAAGTTCAGGGATTACTACGAACAGGGCTATGAGTTTGTGGTAGGCTCCCGCATGATGAAGGGCGCACACAACGAAGAAGACAACAAGTTCTTTAAGCCCCGCAAGTGGTTTGTAATCGGTCTCGGACTTCTTGCCAAGATTTTGTTTAAGAGGGAAGGTAACACCGTCTGGGATACGCTTCACGGATTCCGCGGCATGACAGTGGACGCCTTCAAGCGTTGCGACATCTCTGATATGAGTCCTTCGATAGACATAGAGATGGTCTGCAGAAGCTACAAGCTTAAGATTAAAAGAATTGAATTTCCTACCACCGAACTGCCGAGACTTGCGGGCGAAAGCCACTTTAAGGCCTTTGCAACCGGCAAGAAACTGCTTAAATACATGATGTACGAAATCAAGAGAGGAAAAGCCTGATGGAGAAGGTTAAGTATCTTATTCTGGGCGGCGGTCCCGCGGGACTTACGTTTGCCAACCTGCTTAAAAGAAACTGCCCCGAGGTGAGTTTTGTTTTGCTGGAAAAAGAAGCTGTGCCCGGAGGACTTTGCAGAAGCGAAGACGTGGACGGAGCACCCCTTGATATTGCGGGAGGACATTTCCTTGATGTAAGGCGTCCAAAGGTCAACGAGTTTCTTTTTTCTTTCATGCCCGAAGATGAGTGGGACAAATATAAAAGAGATTCCCGCATCGACATGGGTACTTACGAAATCGGCCATCCTTTCGAGGCCAATATATGGCAGATGCCCGTTGAAGAGCAGGTTAAGTACTTAAAGTCCATTGCACTTGCGGGCTGCAATCTGGGCAAAGAAAAACCCGTGAAATTCGTGGAATGGATTACCTGGAAACTGGGCGATATGGTGGCAGAGGAGTACATGCTTCCTTACAACTCCAAGATGTTCGGAGGCGAGCTTGATTCCCTCGGCACCTACTGGCTTGATAAGCTTCCCAATGTTTCTTTTGACGAAACCCTTTTAAGCTGTCTTAACAGGAAGCCTTACGGCACACAGCCCGGTCATGCGGAGTTTTATTATCCCAAGAAATACGGCTATGGTGAACTCTGGGAGAGAATGGGCAAGGCTCTGGGAGACAGGCTGTTATGCGGCAAGTCGGTTAAGAAACTGAATGTGCGTAAGCGTACGGTAGAGTGTGAGGACGGTACACGGTACGAGGCTGAGACGATTATTACGACCGTTCCCTGGACTTCTTTTGACGTAATAGAAGATTGCGACGAATTCGTAGGTGCATCGGTTAAAAAGCTTAAGCACACCGGCACCGAGATTAAATACATCGACAAGAACCTTGATACCAAGGCTCACTGGATTTATTATCCCGACAAAAACAAGTCCTATCACAGAATTCTGGTGCGCCACAATTTCTGCAAGGGTTCCAAGGGCTACTGGCTTGAGACCAACCTTAACAGAGTGGACGACAGCATTAAGGGTGTGGCATACCGCAATGAATACACCTATCCTCTGAATACGATAGACAAGCCCGAAGTCATGAAGAAGCTTCTTTCTTACATGAAGGACATGGGCATATACGGACTCGGCCGCTGGGGCGAGCACGAGCACTACAACTCCGACCGCACGGTTGAGAGGGCGATGGAACTTTTTGAAACCTTAGTATAAGTTTGTGAGGTATATTATGTGGGAGTGCGAATACGCGCGTGAGCCTTTGGATTACAGGCTTCTTTGGCTTAGACTTTTAAAGAAAATATGGATATTGCCGGTTGCGGCATTGGTCGGTTTAATAGTAATCGGCGGAAGCTACTATATGTCCAAACTTTGCTTCGGACACGGCAGGACCTATCAGACGGACAGCCTTTTTTACATAGATTTTGCCGAGGACTCTGCCGGCAATACTTATGATTATCACAACCGTTATACCTGGGGCGAAATCGTAACCACCGACTTTTTCACCGATATGGTCTACGAAGAACTGGGCGGAGCAGTGTCCAAAGAAGAAATTAGAAAGAGTTCTTACGCTACCGTAGAGTCTGATGTAAGGTATGTGACCATCAGGGCCACCAATAGGGACAAGGAGCTTTCTTTTAAGATTGAAAGAGCCCTGGAGAAAGCAGTTGTTGCTTTCGGGGAGGAAAAGAAAGAGTTTAACTCAATCACCCTTGCCAAGCACGATGACGACTCATGGGACGCTTCCAATATCAGGCTTAAAACAGCCTTTATACTAGGCGCGGTGGTGGGTGCTTTCTGCTCATTGATATGGTGGATTGTATCGGCTGTGGCGGATACTTCGGTTTATATCCCTGCTACTTTGGAGAAACGATATAAGGTTCCCGCTATAGGAGCTGTCAGCATGCCGGAATACAAGAGCAATGCTGAGATACTTCTTAAAGAATATGAGAAGGTATATCTGGTGCCCGCCGACGGCAAGACGGACATTTCAAAGGTTGATTTGTACAAAGAATGTGTAAGATGCAGCAATCCCGTTGAAGACACCACCGAAATCGGCCGGTTAAAAGGAGCCGAATGTGTGGTTGTGGCGGTTAAAGCAGGAGCACATAACGGAAAGAGGCTTGAACGTACTCTTGAGGAACTTCGCAGAATCGGAGCAGATGTCAGAGCCTTTGTTTTGACCGATGAGGATGCTAAACTGATTAAACGATATTACAAAAAATAGGTAAATCATGGCACTCTATTTATTTATTACGGCAGCAGTCCTGTTTATGGGCTATTTTGTCAATACCAATTACAGAGTTCATAATAAATTGGGGGTTCAGACATCCCTCCTTACCAGACAGGAGATGATTAACAAGACCCTTGTGTTTGCCGTGTTCTTCGTTCTTTTTGCGCTTTCGGCCCTCAGAATAGGAATCGGTAACGACTACTGGGAGTATCGTAATCAGTTTTTGTATATTCACGGAAGAGAGGAGTCCGTTTCTTATGAAATGGGCTTTCAGTACGCGGTTTTACTGATGCAGAGGCTTTTTGGCGAGGACAATTACCGCACCAGCTTTGCGTTGTTTTCTTTTCTGACCTGTTCTTTTGCCATTAAAGGCATATATGACAACGCTGAGTGGTTCTTTTACTCATTGTTTCTGTTCATGGCAAACGGATTCTACTTTATGAGTTTCAGTAACGTACGTTATTATTTCGTGTTTGCAGTGGTTATATATGCCATGAAGTATTTGTACGAGGAAAAATGGGTGCCGTTTGTTATGTGGATACTTCTGGCGTCATTGTTCCACAAGACTGTTCTAATAGTAATTCCCGTGTATCTGGTGGCGTATTTCCTTAAGTGGAACAAAAAGACCCTGTGGCTGATACCTGTGGCTGCGGCAATACTTTTCTTTGGAAAAGAACCTATCAGGTGGCTGGTATTTAAGTTTTATCCCTTCTATGAGGGAGACGCTTTGTATGACACCGGAAGAGTGTCTTACATGAATATACTTAAGTGCGCGGCGATTCTGGTGTTTTGCCTGATTTTTTACATGAAAGCCGTTAAAGGCAATAAAAAGGCTGAGACACTGTTTAATCTGAACCTTTTTGCACTTATGCTTTATTCTTTCTGCTCTTACATTCCGGAGCTTACCAGAATCTGCTACTATATGGTGTTGGGACACATTTTTCTGGTGCCCATTGTTATCCTGTCCATTGAAGACAAAAGAACGCGGTATATATGGACAGGGCTGGTCAGTGCGGCATATGTGGGCTATTATCTGATGTTCCTGCATCAGGGCGCCGACCAGAATATTTTGATACTGCCCTATTTAACATGGCTGTTTACTTAAAGAAAAGGCTTGCACCGATGTGGCGCAAGCCTTTGATTTTATAATCTTTTCTGAGCTTTTTCTTCGCAGTATTTGCATCTGTAAACCTCGTGGCGGGGATCCGTGAGCACGAAGATGTGGGGAAGTTCCTGCTCGATGGAAGTGATGCAGCGGGGATTCTTGCACTTGATTACGTTTACGATTTCTTTGGGAAGAGTGAGGGCTTTTTTCTCTACAATCTTACCGCCCTTGACCACGTTAACGGTGATGTTGTGGTCGATGAAACCAAGGACGTCAAGGTCTAACATTTCTACGTCGCATTCTACCTTCAGAATGTCTTTTTTGCCCATTTTATCGCTGCGAACGTTTTTGATAATAGCTACGGTGTTGTCGATTTTATCAAGACCGAGCTTGTAGTATATGTCGAGGCTTTCTCCGGCGCGGATGTGGTCGAGTACGAAGCCTTCTTCGATTTGTCCTATGTTTAACATTATTTTTTGCCCTCCAGTCCTAAGAGTGTCATGATAAGTGCCATACGTACATAGACGCCGTATTGTGCCTGTTTGAAGTAGCAGGCCCTGGGGTCGTCGTCCACTTCAACGGAGATTTCGTTGACGCGGGGAAGAGGATGGAGCACTATGCAGGATTTCTTGGCCATGTCGAGTTTTTCTTTGGTCAGCACATAGAAGTCTTTCAAGCGGACGTAATCTTCTTCGTTAAAGAAGCGTTCGCGCTGAACTCTGGTCATGTAGAGGATGTCGAGCTTGCCGATTACGTCGTCAAGCTTGATGACTTCTTCGTAGGTGGCGTTCTGTTCGTTTAATTCATCGATGATGTAGTCGGGGATGCGAAGCTCCTCGGGGGAGATGAATACGAAGTGGACGTTGTTGTAACGAAGAAGGGCTCTTATAAGTGAGTGAACCGTACGACCGAACTTAAGGTCACCGCAAAGACCGATGGTAAAGCCGTTTAAGTTACCGTGGAGTGAGCGGATAGTAAGAAGGTCCGTAAGAGTCTGGGTGGGGTGCTGATGACCGCCGTCGCCTGCGTTAATAACAGGTATTAAGGATTTGGAGGCTGCTACCATGGGAGCGCCCTCTTTGGGATGGCGGATGGCACAGATATCTGCGTAGCAGGAGATAACGCGGATGGTGTCGGATACGCTTTCGCCTTTGGCGGCGGAAGAACTGGAGGCTTCCGAAAAGCCTAAGACGCTGCCGCCAAGATTAAGCATTGCGGCTTCAAAACTGAGTCGTGTACGGGTACTGGGCTCGTAGAAGCAGGTGGCAAGCTTTTTGCCGTCGCATACGTGGGCGTACTTGGCAGGGTGTTTTTCGATGTCATTGGCAAGGTTAAAAAGCTCATCAAGCTCTTTAACCGAGAAGTCCAGAGGACTCATGAGGTGTCTCATAAATTGTTTCTCCTTTTTTGAATATCTCTGTATTTCTTTAAAGAAAGAGACGGGCGGGTGGCCCAGGTTTATGTGGGGCTGTAAATCCCATAAAAAGAGAAGGCTGAGCCTTCTCTGATTAACTTAAATATGTAAGAAGTTCGGAAACTTCTTTTCTCTTGGGAGCTGCGGATTCATTAACGGGGTATCCGAGAGCGATAATGGCTGCTACGCCCTGATCGTCGGATAGGTTAAGAACCTTGGCAACCTTATCTTCATCAAAGATTCCCATGATTACGGTGCCTAAGCCCTTTTCATAGGCTGCGAGACAAAATGCCTCGGCTGCGATACCGCAATCGTAATTCTGCCAACGGTCTTCTTTGGAAGTGGAGAAAGAACCGTCACGCTCGAAACCGGAACGATTCTTAATATATGTCTGAACGATTACCACGGGAGCACCGTTAACGATTTTGGCATTGCCTGCCCAGGCTTCAAAGCTGGTGTCGGCAAGAGCCTTTTTGGAGTCGCCGGTGAGAGCAACGTATCTGGAAATCTGAGTGTTCTTCCAGCTGGGTGCGAAACGGGCCGAATCAATGATGGATTCCAAAACTTCGTGAGTTACGGGTGTATCTTTAAATTCTCTGACAGAACGTCTGCCTTTGATGCATTCTAAAGCGTCCATGAAACCCTCCTTATGGTGGCACATACATAATCGTGCAAGCCTATTTTTAGAAATGATACCACATACAAAGGCATCTTTCAACTTAAAAATCCATATATTTCTGATGAGTTTAATGTGTGATTTCTCGGGCTTTTTGTGTAAAATTTACTTGCAATTTGCCTTAAGTTTTGTTGTTATAGTAGTTAGTAAAAGAAGGATGATTTATGAAGTACGAAGAGGCTTTGGAGACTTTGTCGGAACTTAATAAGCGGGGTATTCATCCGGGGCTGGAGGGCATCCGTAAACTTACGGAAGCTTTGGGCAGTCCCGAAAAGGGCCTTAAGGTCATTCATGTGGTGGGTACCAACGGTAAAGGCTCTACGGCGCTCTTTATTTCCGAGATTATAGAGGCGGCGGGGTACAAGTGCGGGCTTTATTCTTCTCCGGCGGTTTTTGACGACAGGGAGATTATAAAGGTTAACGGACGTATGATATCCAAGGCCGATTACTGCGGGCTGGTGGAAGAGGTTTGCGGGGCCAATGTTTTCGGTTGCACACGTTTCGAAGTCGAGACGGCAATGGCACTTAAGTATTTTAAGGACCGTGAATGTGACTTCGCGGTTGTGGAAGCCGGCATGGGCGGTCTAACGGATGCCACCAATATTGTTACGGATACCGTTGCGGCGGTGATAGCACCGATAGGTATGGACCATACGGAATACCTCGGCGATACCATAGAGAAGATTGCCGCACAAAAGGCGGGCATTATCAAGAAGGGTTGCAAGGTTATTTCGGCGGTACAGGTGCCTGAGGTGGCTGAGGTAATTCGTGAGAAAGCAGCGGCGGAAGGGGCTTCGTATTATGAAGCGGATGATTCATGCGCCGCGAAAGTTAAATTAGGATTAAACAAAACGATATTTACATACAAGGGTATGACGGCTCTGGAGATTAACCTCCTTGGCAACTATCAGGTTAAAAATGCGTGCCTGGCAGTGGAGGCGGCTTTGGCGCTTTCTTTGCCCGAGAAGGCGATAAGAAAGGGCTTAGCAAATGCGCGTGAGTCGGGAAGATTTGAAAGAATCTGCGACAAGCCTTTATTTTACATTGACGGAGCCCACAACGAGCCGGCTTCTTTGGAACTCAGGGAATGCATTAAAACTTATTTTACAAAGAAGAAAATAATCTATATAATGGGGATGTTACGTGATAAGGACATTAAGAGCGTGATACGAAACACGGCGGATCTGGCGGAGTGCGTTTTTACTGTGGCGACGCCCAATGCCGCAAGGACCCTTTCTTCTTTTGAACTGGCTGAAGCCGTAAGGGAGTTTAACCCTATGGTGACGAGCCTCGATTCCATAGAGGAAGCGGTGGAAATGGCCGCAATGATGGCTCTGTCCGATAAGAACACGGTAGTACTGGCATTTGGCTCACTCTCACATTTAAAGAGGGTCAGGGATGCCGTTTCGAATATTAAGAATTTTAAATCAGATTGTCATGGAGCAAAACGATGATAGACAAGAGTAAGGTTGAACAGGCAATTGAATTACTGCTGGAAGGAATCGGCGAGGATGTAAACCGCGAGGGACTCATAGAAACCCCTCAGCGTATAGCCGCAATGTACGAAGAAATTTACGGTGGCATGGATATGGATCCCGCAGAGATTTTAAAGAAGCGTTTTAAGGTGACGGGAAGTGAGATAGTAATTGAGAAGAACATTACTTTTTACTCCACCTGTGAGCACCATCTTCTTCCTTTTTACGGACAGGTGCACATCGCATACATACCTGACGGTGAGGTGGTGGGCTTAAGCAAACTTGCCCGTCTGGTGGAAGTATATGCAAAACGTCCCCAGATTCAGGAGCAGATGACAGCCCAGATTGCGGACGCCCTCATGGACAATCTCCATCCCAAGGGAGTCATGGTTATGGCTGAAGCCGAGCACATGTGCATGACCATGCGCGGTATCAAGAAGCCCGGCAGCAAGACCCAGACCATTGCCACCAGAGGCGAGTTTAAGGACAATGACAGCTTAAAGAAGCAGTTCTTTGAAATGATAAAATAATCCTTGTCGGGAGATGAAGGTTAATGTTAATAGGCAACAGAAATTTTGATGTTAAGAATCATACTTATATCATGGGCATACTTAATGTGACTCCGGATTCTTTTTCAGATGGCGGTTTACATAACACTGCCGACAGCGCCCTTTCCCATGCCGATAGAATGATAAAAGAAGGAGCCGACATCATAGACGTGGGCGGCGAGTCCACCAGACCGGGCTTCATTGAAGTGACTGCTGCGGAAGAAATAGAAAGAACCGCTCCTATTATAGAGAAAATTAAATCTGAATTTAACATCCCTGTTTCTATAGATACCTATAAACCGGAAACTGCGGCTGCGGCGGTTAAAGCCGGAGCGGATTTAATCAACGATGTTAAGAATATTACCGGTTGGCCCGCCATGCTTAAGCTTATAGCGGATACCGGCTGTGTGTGCTGTCTTACCCACAACAGAGACGAGTACAATTACACGGATTTTAAGAACGATTTTTATATGGACTTGCAGAAGATTTGCAATGCCGCTTTGGAGTACGGAATTCCTTCGGACAAGATTATACTCGACCCGGGCATTGGTTTTGCCAAGACCTACGAGGACAATCTTTATGTGCTTAATCATCTGGATGTTATGAATTCTTTCGGTTGTTCATGGCTGCTTGGTACCAGTCGCAAGAGCGTTATAGGCAAAACTTTGGATCTTCCCGCGGATGAGCGCCTGGAAGGCACCCTTGCCACCACGGCTTTGGGAGTGCTCAATAAGGCTTCTTTTGTCCGTGTTCATGACGTCCTTGAGAATAAACGCTTTATCACCATGCTGGAGGCTATTAAGAATGCTTGATTACAGCGACAGAATTAATATAAAAGGTCTCAAACTGTATGCATACCACGGCTGCCTCGAGCAGGAAAGGCAGAAGGGTCAGGAGTTTTCTCTTGATATAACTCTTTATTTAAACCTTACTCCGGCAGGAATAACCGACAATCTTGAGCGGACCGTCAATTACAGCGAAGCCTGTCAGGTGGCCCGGGAAGCCTTTACGAATTACGCCTACAACCTTATTGAGACTGCGGCTGAAGAAGTTGCGGCGGCGTTGCTCATTAACTATTCTTTGGTGGATAAGGTTACCGTGGAAGTGTTCAAGCCCCATGCACCCATTCCACTTGATTTTGAGAACGTTTCCGTTTTCATCGAAAGAAAGCGCCACACCGCATACATAGCTGCGGGCTCCAATCTCGGTGAGAGCAAGGAGACCATCGCCAAAGCCCGGGAGCTCTTCTTGAAGGTGGAGGGCAACGAAATATTGGCGGAGTCTTCTTTGATAGTTACCAAACCTTACGGGGTAACGGATCAGCCTGACTTTATAAACGGCATGTGGAAGGTTTCCACGTTACTTCCGCCTTACGATCTGCTTAAAAAGTTAAACGAGATAGAGCATCGACTGGGACGAGAGCGCCTTGTACACTGGGGCCCCCGTACCATCGACCTTGATATAATTTATTATGACAATCTGGTGATTGATTCCGAAAAGCTTACGGTTCCTCATATTGACATGGCGAATCGTGAGTTTGTGTTAAAGCCTCTTCTGGAGGTTGACCCTTATGTGCGTCATCCGATTACAGGGCTCAGGGCGCTGGAGATGCTTGATAAACTGAATTAGACTGTATTAAAAGAAGGAGCCGCGTAAATGCGACTCCTTTCTTCATGCTGTATGCCAAAGGGTTATTTCTTTTTGATATTGGCAATGGCCGCATCTCTTGCGGCGGTGAACTCGCGCACATCCACGGACCCGTAAGTGGGAGTGTAGTAGGTGGCGGTGTCATTGCCGAATTCCTTGAAGTAAGTGTATTGCTCGGTAACATTGATGCTGTTGAAATCTCCCTGAGCAATGGTCTCAACGGCGGAACCGTCTACGGTCATACGCTTAAGTTCGGGAGTATTGGTAAAACCTGTCTGGTAGAAAATCAGGTTATTGTATACGTTAAAGAAGACTACACGGTCCTTGGTAATAACCTCGATTTGATGGGCCGATATTGAGTAACGGCACAATCTGTAATTGTTGCGAACGTCCATGTAGTAGACGTAATCGCCGGTGCAAATGGGGTTCCAGATGTCGCCGGCCCAGATGTCGATAACCTCGCCGGTGGCCGTGTCGTAGGTGTACAGGTGATGGTCTTCGTAAAGACCGTTAAAGTAAATCTTGCCCTGATATTGTGACGCGGGGGTGATAAGGTAGTCGAGGCAGGGCTCGCTTTCTTTTTTCTTAAGGTCTATACGCTCGAAATCGGAGCCGCCGTGGATGGTGTAGTGCTGATAATAAATGTAATTGCCGATGAGGAGCATAACTTGAGTGGCGTCTCTGGTAAGAGCCTCGGCTCGCTTGCCGTCCTTGCCTATCATGTACATGCCGGGACCGTTTACAACTGTACCGATACCCTGGGTTTTATTGATAATCTTACCGAAAAAGAAAACGTAATCTCCTGCGGCATTTATGTAAGAAGAATGAAGATTGTAAAGCTTTTTAATCTCCGTCTGGTCGGGATTCATGACGTAGAGACCGCCTTCGTCGTAGGAGTTGGAAAAATAAACTTTTCCATCGCTTTCACAGAAAAGGCCGTCGTTATAAAGGTTACCTGCATGAGCTCCGACGGTGTCCGGAGAAAAGTTAATCTTGCGGGAGTTTCGGATGATGGTAAAAACTGTAAAGGCAATCGCCAAAAGACCGATTGCAATCGCTATGATTTTTTTGGACAGACTCGACATGGCAACCCCTCCCTTCTTACCATAATTATACCCCTTACGGGTGCTTGCTATCAAGTTTTAAAAGATGTAGAATGAATTATCTCGGAAAAACCATAAAGCGAATGGGAGAATATCATGAGAGAGCAGGAATTAATCGTTTACAGAGATTTCGAAGACGGAGCCCTTTTAAGGGACATGGTCTATCTGATTGAAAATTATAAAAAGAACGACAGAGACACACTTGAATTACAGACGTTATTTTATAAATGTTTTCACGAACTTCTTGAACTTGCGGGGCAGTACGGCTTTTACGGCAACCTCTGGCACTGCTATCTTTCCAATCTTTTAGTGAACAATGAAAACAGCTATTCCATGGCCTGCGAAGTGGTGGGCGAAATCGAAGGCACCATCAACGACGCGGTTCTTCATGATATAGAGATATTAAAAGAACTTTATGATTACGATTTTTCCGATATGGTAACGGTTCTCGGAATCCGTGATTTTGAACTGGCACTTAACTATAACTGCTCTAAGCGTGAGAGCAAGGTTTACAATACCCGTATCTGCAAAAGAATAGTTGAGCTTGCGGACCGCTTCAACAAAGCGGCCACTCCCATGGAGATGAAGCGGACCCTTACCGAGTTCTACAGAGACTACGGTGTAGGCAAATTTGGTTTACATAAAGCGTTTCGCGTGCAGCATACGGAAAACGGCGCTGAAATCGTTCCCATCACCAACATTGCCCATGTTAAGCTTGACGACCTTGTAGGTTATGAGAATGCGAAAAAGAAGCTTACCGACAATACTTCGGCTTTTGTGCACGGCAAACCCTGCAACAACTGCCTTCTTTTTGGTGACGCCGGCACAGGTAAAAGCTCCAGCATCAAGGCCATTGCCAATATGTACTACGAGGAAGGCCTTCGCATCATAGAGATTTACAAGCATCAGTTTTCGGATTTAAACGATGTTATCGCCCAGATTAAGAACCGTAATTACAAGTTCATTCTTTATATGGACGATTTAAGTTTTGAAGATTTTGAAATTGAGTACAAATATTTGAAGGCGGTCATTGAGGGCGGTCTTGAGAAAAAGCCAAAAAACGTGCTGATCTACGCAACATCCAACCGCCGACACCTGATAAACGAGAAGTTTTCCGAGCGCGGCAACGTGGACGACGAGGTACATTTCAGAGATACAATGCAGGAGAAGATGTCACTTTACAATCGCTTCGGCGTGACCATTTTCTTTGAATCACCGAGCCACAAGGAGTTCAATCATATTGTGACGGAACTTGCTCGCAGAAATGAAATTGTAATGCCCGAGGACGAGCTTCTTTTGAAGGCGGGTCAGTGGGAGATTAACCACGGCGGCCCTTCCGGCAGATGCGCACAGCAATTTATCCAGTATTTACTGGGCAACAGATAGAGAGGTCAGACTATGATAGTATTAGCATCGGGTTCACCCCGTAGAAAAGAACTTTTAACCCAGGCGGGTATCAACTTCGAAGTATTCACATCGGACGCTGACGAGACACCCACCAAAACCGTTCCTTCGGAAATCGTAATGGAACTCAGCAAAAGAAAGGGCGACGACGTATATGCCAGACTCACCGAGCTGGGCAGAATCGATTCGTCAAAAGAAAATTTAATTATCTCCGCAGACACCCTCGTGTTCTTTAAAGACGAGCGCCTCGGCAAGCCTGCAGATAAGGCCGACGCAGTCCGCATGTTAAGGGAACTTTCGGGCAATGTGCATGATGTAATAACAGGCGTTACCTTAACTTATGTTAACCAAGACGAAAAGAAGCAGGTTTGCTTTTTTGAGAAGACGGAAGTTTCAGTGTACGATTTAACCGAAGAGGAAATCGAAGCATACGTAGCTACCGGAGAGCCCATGGACAAAGCAGGCGCTTATGCCATCCAGGGTTTCTTTGGCAAATACATCAAGGGAATCAACGGCGAATACGCCAATGTGGTGGGACTGCCCATAGCAAGACTTTATTACGAGATTAAAAAGCTTGGCTGTCGCGAAGCTTTGGGACGTGATTAAATCATCTTTTAACAGGGGGGACTTATATGTACGACAAAAAGGTTACTCAGTGTTTTTTGGAGCACCAGCTTAAATTGTTTCCGAAGCCCGTTGCCACCACTGATGAGGAGGCTGCAGAGTTTTTGGAAGAATGCTTTGCTCAGGTGCTTAACGGCAAGCAGGAAGTTATCGACTATTTCGAGGAAGAGGGCATAGATTATGACAAAAAAACCGTCCTCGAAGCAGACGAAGTCTTTGACATCGGGGACGGAAGATTCTTAGTAATCGAAGCATGATTAAATGATGATTTAACTATAAAAAAAGCCACAAATTCGGGCTTTGCAACAACGCTTAACAGGATTGTTAACCGGCGTGGCAGGATTGCCACTAATGATTGGTGGTGTAGTTTAAACAATAATCTTACGATTGATTTGACAGAAACCTTTGGGAGGAATGTAAATCATGAGTAAGATTTGGCAGTTAATCAAGAATATCAGTCCGTTAAACAATCGAACCGGAATGCCTGTGATACTTTATGTTATTAAGGTCATCATAGTATTCTGGTTTGTTAAATTCTCTGCAGAGTTAATCGGTGAAGGCTTCGCCATGGCATTTCTTTTTGCCTGCGGAAAGAACCCGCTTAATGGAGAAATGTTAGACAATAATGCGATGGTGCTGCTTACCTATTGCGGTTATGGTCTTCTGATAGGAATTGTGATTCTCTACTGGAAACTTTTTCAAAGGAAGACCCTTTCGGAGCTTGGCTTTACGCGGCGCCTCGGCACCTACCCGGTCGGAACATTAATAGGAGCGGCTTTGATAGCTGTATCTGTAACTCTGGTTATGCTTACGGGTACAATTACCTATAGCGGTGTGTTTGAGAATATTGATTACGGTTTTATTTGTCTTATGTTTGGCGGCTTTATTTTTCAAGGGGCCTTCGAAGAAGTTCTTTGCAGAGGCGTAGTCTTGCAGCTTCTTAAGGACAAAGCACCGATTGCGGTTGCTGTAGGCGTGAGCACGGTATTGTTTGTAATCCCCCACCTTTTTGGGATGAAAGGAACAGACTTAAGCATCGTTATAGTTGCTGTAATTTGTCTGGTTCTGATTTCTTTGATTTTGTCATTACTTACACTCAGATTCAAATGCATTTACGCCGCTTGCGGGCTGCACACAGCCTGGAACTTCGTTCTTTATAATATCCTCGGACTGAATTTAAGCGGCAATGCCACAAAGACTTCAGCGATTTTTGATATGCGTACGGTCGGCAGCAACATTATAAACGGCGGAGATTACGGTATTGAAGCAAGTGTTGTCACCGCTGTGGTTTTGGCGGCGGCATTGGTCTTAATGGCTGCTGTTAAGCAAAAGAAAGGCGGGACTGAATATGGAGTTTAACAATAAGCTTTATGAATTGCGCAAGCAAAAAGGTCTTTCGCAGGAAGAGCTTGCCGGACGGTTAAACGTTTCAAGGCAGACGATTTCAAAGTGGGAAGTGGGAGAGTCCGCACCCGATATGGATAACCTTGTAAGCATCAGCGAATTGTTCGGTGTTTCTTTGGACGAATTGGTGCTTGATAAGACACCGAAGCAAGAACAGCCTTCGGTGCAGGTAGTACGTTCCGAACTGTACAGTGACATTAAAGAACATGTTCTAACGGATGATAACAAGAAAAAAGCCAAAAAAGGGCTTAAGATAGCAGGAATTGCTTTGGGAGTTTTTCTTTTGATAGATGTAATATCACTTGTGGTATATGTCCTGATAAATGGGTTCCCCAAATAGAAAAACAATGGCCGCTGTTATAAAACAGTGGCCATTTTCATACGACTAAGAAAAATATGTATCAAGGATTTCCAGAAGCCCGTCGTGGTTATTGTCATTAACGGTGACAATATCTGCGGCGGCTTTTACTTCCTCGGAAGCATTTGCCATGGCGACTCCGTGACCGGCTGCCTTAATCATGGATATGTCATTGTCCTCATCACCCGCGGCAAAAGAATGTGAGCGGGGAATAGATAGGAAATCGGTCATAAACTTAACCGCATTGCCCTTGCTGGCGCCCTTGGGAAGAATTTCAAGGTATCTGGGACTTGAGAAAAATGTATCCACAGAATCTCCGAACTGCTCAACTATCTTGTCGCGAAGAGTTGTGAGCTTTTCATGGTCCGTAAGGTGAATTATCTGAAGCTTGGAAGAACCGCCGATAAGAAAGTTTGCCAGATCGGAGACCTGACGAAAAGGCATGTTGACGCGCTTCCTGTAGTAAGCAAGTTCTTCGTCCTCGCAAAGCCCAACTATTTCATCGTCGGTATACCCCTGAATGTGGATGCCCGCTTCGGCGCAAAGAGCAGAGATACCTCTTATGGCACCGGCAGGGACCTTCAGAGACTGAATGATTTTGTCCGCCTCGCAGTCATAAATCAGAGCACCGCCGTATGCGATGATGTATGAATTGGGATAGTTAAATCCTAATTTAACAATTCTTTCTTTTATGCTGTGAAGAGGGCGTCCGCTTGTAAGCACAAGTCTGTGACCGGAGGCTATCGCTTTGTCCAGCGCATTCTTCATATCGGCGCTGACCGTACTGTCCGAAAGAAGCAGAGTACCGTCCATATCCGTAAAAAGAATATTCTTCCTAAGCTTCTTTATATCCTTGAGGATTGAATCGTGAATATATAATTTGCCGTAGCCCACACCCAAATCAATGCCTACTTTATTGGCACCGTGGAAATCGCTTCCACCTGATAATAACAAGTGATATTTATTGGCAAGCTCCCTTATAAAACGCTCGTCGGCAGGAGTGTAAGTGCTGTAGATTCCTTCAATGGCGCAGAGTCCGGCTTCTTTTAACTCACCTACGAGAGTATCGAGGCGGTCTTTGCTGATGGCATAGAGCATGGGATGAGCCAGTACCGGTATTCCGTCTGCAGCAAGAATCAGTTCAATGGCCTTCTGGGGCGTAACCTTTTCGCGGGGGACATAATAAGGTTTGCCGTTTCCGATGTATCGGTCAAAGGCCTCCTTCATGCTGCTCACATATCCGTGCTCAAAAAGATATCTCGCAAAATGAGCCCTGGTAATAACGGCAGAATTGGGGGACAACTCACATAATTCCTCGTAAGACATGGGCATTCCGTTCTCCGTAAACTTCTCACACATCTTACGATTTCTCATCTCGCGGGAATTCACAAAATCCGTAATATACTTCTGAAAAGGCGCACTCTTGTAATCAATATAGAGCCCCACTACATGAACTTCGGTACCCTCATAATCCGTGGACACCTCTATAGCCGGTATCACCTCCGGCGCCTCAACACCCTTGGCCCTAAGCTCATTAGCATAC
>CAMNCH010000040.1 GCA_946534145.1 uncultured Lachnospiraceae bacterium | reverse complement strand
CTGGTAATCACATCAAACTTCTCCGTAAATTCATCCAGGTCCTCAAAAGCCATTCTCTTATAAGTAATGTTCTCCGCAGAATTGTGCTCTCGTGCAAATTCAAGCATCTTCTCGGAAATATCGATACCAAGCACCGACGCCGCCCCTTTTTGCGCATACTGCAAAGCATGCTGACCCATACCGCAGCCGATATCCAGAACCTTTTTACCCTTTAGGTCCGGTAACATCGCCGTAATTATGGGTGTCTCAATCACATCGTTGAAGTTTAAGTCTTTGGCCCTCGAACTTCTGAAGTTTTCATAAAATGTGTCATTGTCATAAATGTTTTGTTTTGCCATATGTACCCCCTGTAAGAAAAAGAATGAACAGGTCTATATGATAACTCATTCTTGAGTGAATTAAAAGAAAAAAAGTGGACCTTAATCACATTTCTGTAATAAAGGTCCTGATATGTTAATTCATAAAATATTTTCTTAAAGCTTCGGTCAGCTCGCCCAAATGTCCGTTGAAGCAGTGGTCCGCTCCGTGAACAGGCACCAGCGTGGCATTATTATAAAGCTTATGAGCCTCTTCCGCATAACTGTAAGGCACCACATCGTCCGCATCGCCGTGAATGATTAAGACCGGTCCCCTGAATCTGTCTATCTCGTCTTCCACATGAATGGTCTGTGCCACACGAATGTAGTCTCCGGAAAGTTCCCAGTCCGGACACGTAATCTTCTCCGGAATATGAAGCGGGTCAAAAGAAGTACCCAGCACATTTCCTTCTCTTGCTATCTGCGGAATCATCCATGCAGGCGACATGGGTATAATCGCCTTAAAATCATCGGGGCACATTCCTCCCACCAGCATCGTCAAAAGACCGCCCTGAGAATGTCCGCACAGATATAAATCCGTGACAAAATCAAGGTTTTTTGCATAGTGCACCGCCGCCAAAGCATTGGTAACCCACTTATATAACGTATGATTCTTAAATTCGCCTTCGCTTTTACCATGACCATACATTTCTACTCTCAATACAGAAACGCCCGCATCATTCATGGCCTTCTGCGCCGCAATAATATGGTCCTCTTCCATGTGTCCTGTAAATCCGTGTATCAGTATGCAAAGGGGACCTTTCACCGATTCATCCGGCCTGTCCAGTTTGGCATGAAGTTTGATTCCGTCGCAGTCAATGTAAAATTCTTTCATAGATATGTAACCTCCGATGAATACATACTACCACAGATTACGGTCGGCGCTCCATAATAAATTAGTATTTCAATCAGCGCGATGAACCGTTATAATTTAATAAGACTGAGAATATTCTTTTTACGAGAGGTTATGGACATGATTAAAGGACTGCATCACATTTCCATGAAATGCAACACAAAAGAAGAACTTGCAAAGGTTAAAGAATTCTATATCGATTTGCTGGGGCTAAAAATCATCCGTGAGTGGCCCGAAGGACTCATGCTAGATACCGGTAACGGTTTTATTGAGATTTTTACAAACGCCGACGGTGAACACCGCCTCGGTTCAATCAGACATTTTGCCCTTCTTACCGATGATGTGGACGAGGTTGCCGGCAAGGTAAAAGAAGCCGGATATGAAGTATTCAAGGAGCCCACAGACAGCATAATTAAGTCCGATCCCGAGTACCCTATCAGAATGGCCTTCTGCTTCGGCCCCCTGGGAGAACAGGTGGAATTTTTCTGCTAAAGATAAAGCAACGGGAAGAGGTACCTCTGATAACCTCTTCCCGTTGCTTATTTGTCTAACAATCTCATATATGCATCCTTCTCCGCATCCCTGAAACAGCAGATATATATGTTCATCACAATATCCTGATGGGCATAGAGCCACCCGGTAATTGCGTTCAAAGAAACCTCTGCTGCCTCATCCAAAGGATATCCGTAGATTCCGGTTGAATATGGCTTTTTCAAGTTCTGTGGCGTATTTGTCTGCAACCATAGGTAAGCACTCCCTTATATCAATCACTTTTTCCCTGTCAGATAATACACTGCCAGTGCGGTTCTGTGGGAAAGGTTTTCTTTGGACAAAATGTTTGTGATATAGTTTTTGACCGTACCCTCGGATATGTAGAGTTTGGCCGCTATTTCTTTGTTAGACAGTCCTTCCGCAACCGCCCGAACGATATCAAGCTCTCTTTCGGAATATCCGGCGGAATCGAAACTGCTTCCGGAAAAAGAAGTATCTGCTCTATCCTCCGCTTTGCCGGCAAGAGACTTAAGTATACTCTCCTCCATCACTCCGGTGCCGTTATATACGGACTTAATCATCTGCTTTAAATGGTCCGGGGTGTGGTTCTTGATAAGATAACCCTTGGCACCGTTTCTTAAGGCTTTCTGCACCAGTTCATCGTCGTCAAAGGTGGTGAGTATCAAAACCTTTCCAAGGTCATGCTCCACGATGTATTTGGTAGCCTCGATTCCGTCCATTTCGGGCATCTGTATATCCATTAAGATTACGTCCGGACTGTTTATTTCGGCAAGCTTAATGAGTTCACATCCGTTGGCGGCAGTTCCCAAAACCTCGAAATCCTCATCCACCTCCAGGATTATGCGCATTCCGTCACGCACAAAATCACTGTCATCCGCTATCATAACCTTGATTTTATCCATAGTTTTGTCCTTTCAAACCGAAAGATTCTTTATAAGGGCAAAAGCATATTCACCCTGAAGCCGGCCTCAGTCTCGAAATTGATGGTGCCGCCGACATTTCTGATTCTTTGCCTCATACCGGATATGCCCATGCCGTCCTTGAGGGTATCGCAGCCTACTCCGTCGTCGGATACGGTGCACCTTATCATTTCGTTCAAGACAAGAATCCCTATATCGATACGCCTGCACCCTGAATATTTCATGGCATTGGTTACTGCTTCAAAGGTATTGTCAAGGATTACCTCCCAAAGCGCATCCGATATTGAGGAAAGATTGCCCTCTGTATTAAGCTCCGCCTCAACGCCCTTTTTATTACAGTCAGAGCAAAGTTCGTATAGCTGCAGGAGGGCCATTTTTTTCTTTTCCGGTCGCTGCTTTCTTAGGATGGCGCGGATTTCGTCCATTCCTCCCCGCAGCTGATCTATTACAGATTGAAGCATGCTATCGGCCTTTTCAGGGTCTTTGTCCATGAGAACTTTGGCGGCCTCAAGCTGGTAAATGGAGCCGTTAATGCTGTGTCCAAGCTTGTCGTGGAGAGTCTGAGACAAGGCTGCGCGCTCGGAAAGGACCTGATTCTCCGCCCGTAAGGCATTCTTTTTAAGTTCTGCCTGAACCTCATACTCCCTGTTTTCGTACTTCCGCTTCAGTCCCTGCTGAAGTATGGTGTCCTCATGCATCTGTTTCTCATAGTCCGTCACAACAAATTCATGCTGGATATAAAAAATAATCAGCATGGTAATAATCATAAATTCGGTAAGATTGCCAAGGGGCGTGTCTGCGAAAATTGCAAGATACAGGAGAAAATAAAGAGGCGCTCCTCCCTTGAAAAACGTTATAACCTCAAATCCCAGAAAGACAGCCAGAAGAATAAACCCGTTTCCACCAATCCAGATAAGAGCCACTATAACAGGAAGAGCCGCTGCGAGAAAGAACGCCTTTCTTTTGCCTTCCGTAAGCTCTTTTAATGTCATAACGGAAATATATAACGCCACAAGCAGGAGTACCCCTAAGGGTACTCCCGCATCGGTAACATTTTGAGATAATCCGTACATGCTGTAGGCAAGCATCAGGATTATTCTGACCAGTATGTAATAGTTTTCTTTTAAGAATTTCCCCATTCGCTCGTCCTTCGAAGCTTAATCCCCAAACTGCCGAGGCTGATTACTACCATAAGGTATGCTGCTGTAATACATAATATCATACCAAAGGCCGTATTGTCCCCGATAATAATCTTTTCCGAGGCATTAAGGAACCATTTCTGCGGCATAAGGGATGAAAGCATCTTAATGAAGTTAGAAACATCGCTTAAGGGAAAATACAGCCCGCTTAACAGGGCCGACAGGCACCATACGGAGAAAGCCGCCACGTTGGCACTCATAACGTCTCCCAAGAGAATTCCGAGAAGCATGCTTATAGAGCTGAATATGAGTCCCAGCATAAATATCATCAAAAGAAACTTAAGACGACTCATTCCAAGGTCATCAGGGCTCATGATGAGACTGCAGATACCCATTACTCCGGTTGACATAAGTGAGATAATTACCGAAGTGGCGAGTTTCGAGGCAAAATACTGAACAGGACCCGCTTTTGTGAGGCCGATTCGCGTGAATACACCGTTCTTTTGCTCCGTTATGGCTGCGTGAGCCACAAAAATGCCGCAGAATACAAAGCCCAAAGTCATAAAGGCAAAAGAATATCCTATCTGAGTTTTGCGATTAACCTGATCTACCGTGAGTGTTGTGCTTTTTTTGCCTGAGACTGTGATGACTTTCTTGTGCTCAAATACGGAGTTTACCGCTTCCAAAAAGTCTGTTCCGGCTTCTTCGCAACCGTTTATGAGAAACTCTATATCGGATATAAGGAGGTCTGTACGCTCATCATCGGACAAAGAATAAACCTTAATGGATTCAGCCATTTCTTTTGCCGTTGATGCCTTTGTAAATTCGGAAGTTATGTATATGGCGGCACCCATTCTGTCTTCAAATCCGTCCGCCTTCATGTGTCTGTTCACGAAATCCTCTGTAAATACATTGCCTTGGCCGGAAAGCTTCACCCTGCATATCATATACATTCCGGAGCCTGCAAGATTCTTAAGTATACCTTCCGAAATCTCGCTCTCCGAAGCGTCATATACTTTCACGAGATACTCACCGTTTCCGCCGTTATAGGCAACTTTTTCCTCCGCTTTTGAAAGTTCCACAATCTTTCCTTCTTCTTTTTGAATATAAGCAGCGGAGCTGTCAAATTTGGACTTTAATACCAATGTTGAAAGAAGCGGTGTAAGTATTAAAAAGAACCAGAAGGCCTTTGTGCGCAAAAGAAGTTTCATACCGGTTTTTATCATTGTTTTCATGCGCCTTTCCTCCTTCTTACATATCCTGCGAAAACTGCCGCAAAGCCGCATACAAGCATGATGGCCGTGCTGTATAAGGCAGAACTTTTCACATAACTGCTGTGACCCATGCAGGATAATTCCGTCAATGCCCTGTTGATATGATATATGGGCGAAATATCCTTAAGTACCTGCGGGTGGACAGAAAACATGTATGTCTCAAAGCTTCCTCCAAAGAAACCTGCCAGCCACACGCACATGAATACGACTATTATGGTCACTACCGCATTCTGCGTAATGTTATAAAACATGAGTCCGAAGGCCGTTGCCGCCGCGGCAGAAAGTACCACAATCAAAGCTGAAATTAACGGCGCACCCCAGTGCACGTCCAAAACAAGAGCTGTTATACCGGCAGTAATAAGCGATGAAATTGAAACAACCAAAACCATGGGTATAAAGCGGGCAAAGAAAAGCTGTGTCTCCGTAAGTCCCGATACCTTCAGTTTCTTGCCGATATGATATTTTTTCTCGGCCGTAAAGATACCCGCACCGCATACGACGGCGCACCATCCGAAATATACCACTTCAACGATTCCGTAATAATCGGAAGCATTTATGGGTGTCATGTATTCCGGATGATATACCCCTATTGAAGCCTTCTCTCCTGCCACAGTTTCGGGGCCAAGGCGCTTAAACTTGGCAATCCTTTGGTCTACGCTGCTTATCATATATTCAAGGGCTTTTACTTCAAACTTTTTATCACCGTTCTCGTAAATGCTGTATTTTCCGCCACGCTCAAATATGATGAAGCATGCCAGGTCTTCTTTTTGAAGAGTATCCTGAGGGTTGGCTCCCGGGTACTCGCTTAGGATGATGTCGCTTTCTTTTGCAATGGACTTTATCTGCTCTTCAAGAAGCTTCGCATCCATATCGGTGTCATCAGCATCATATCGATAGCCGGCCTTGATGCTGCCTTGGGATTCGTACTTCTCCATCATATCGCCGAAGGAACTGGAAAGAAGCGCCACTAAAATTACGGGTGTGACAACGTACAGAATAATGTTTGTCGCGCTTCGTATCATAAGTTTGAAATTGTTTTTTATCAGGTAACGTATCATTTTAATAGTCCCTCAGTTTCTTTCCGGTAAGAGTGAGGAATACTTCTTCAAGAGTAATCTTTGAAGTATCGTCCACAACCTTTTTCTTAAGTTCCTCGGCGGTGCCGGTGGCTATTATTTTGCCGTTGTCCATGATGGCAATCCTTGTGCAGATGGCTTCGACTTCTTCCATGTAGTGGCTTGTGTAAATGACGGTGGCACCGTTTCTGTTGGATTCCCTGATTTTATCAAGAATAAAGTTCCTCGACTGGGGATCGATTCCGACTGTAGGCTCATCAAAGATTAAAAGGTTGGGGTGATGGCCTATGGCACATGCAATGTTCAGTCTTCTTTTCATACCGCCGGAAAAGGTCTTGGCGTAATCGTTTCTTTTTCCCAGGAGACCCACATACTCGAGGGATTCGTCAATCCGCTTCTTAAGCTCCGCGCCATTTATTCCGTACAAAGAAGTAAACAGCTCCACATTTTCCCAGGCTTTAAGATTGCCGTGAATGGCCAGTTCCTGAGGGATATATCCAAGCTCACCGATTAATTCCTTGCGATGCTTGTCAAAATCCTTTCCGTGAAACTCCACGTCTCCGAGGGTGGGTTTAACTATTCCGCAAATCATATTCATTGTGGTGCTTTTTCCGGCTCCGTTGGGACCTAGCAGTCCGAAGATTTCACCTTCTTCGATGGTAAGATTCAAATTGTCCACAACAATTTTATTGTCGTATTTCTTGGTAAGGTCTTTGGTCTTTAAAATTGTACCCATGGTAACTCTCCTAAAAAGAAATGTGCCGGACGCTTTCGCATCTGACACACTCATTATATTCATCGTATATTTGGTATTGTAGTGAAAAAAGAACTGTTTTATATATGACTTTTGTCACAGAGTCCGGTGTCTGTGACACATGACTATTCTCCTGCCCCCAACCAAGTCACAGGATTGCCCTTTCTCTCAAGCGGTGTTCTGTCCGGAAGACCTGTGTCGGGGTAGCCGATTATGAGGCCGCCGGTTATGGTTTCGTCATCGCTGAGTCCATAGGTTTTCATAAACTTGCGAACTTCCGGGTTCTCATCCAGCCAGTGGAGCTGGTTAATCCAGCAGGAGCCAAGGTCAAGAGCATTGGCGGCAATCATCATGTTTTCAAGGGCGCAGGCACTGTCCGCCATGGCATTGCCGTAGCCTTTAATCGGGCCTCCCTAAGTTTTCTTTATCCCTTGTAGTTGCTGCCCAGCCAAATTCTGCTGATTAAATCGATTGCAAACAGTACTGTAATTACTATAAATCCTATATTGTGCGGCTTGGAACTTCTGAATTTGTCCTGAAGTTTCTTGATAAGTGGCTGAATCAGGCACATTGCCGCCCATATCATAAGACCGAACATGAGGTCCGGCACAAGCGCGATTCTTCCCTGGAAATTGAGGAAATAACCGGTGTAGTCCCACATAGGCTTGCCGATGGTGGCTTCAATAATGTAACTTGCTATCAGCTCTGCCAAAGTAGCCACAACCGTTCCGACTATGAATACCCACAAAGGTTTCTTAACCTTCAGAGCCGTAAATATGCCCAGTATTATAAAGAAACCGACACCGTAGATAGGAAGCCAAGGTCCAAACAAAAATCCTCTGTTAATAAATCCCCTGCGATGATAAATCATACAGCACCATACGGATTCATATATCCACCCGATTATGCTGTATACAAGGAAATACTCCATGTAATCGCGGAAAAAGTTCCAACGTTTGTTACCATTCATACTTCTTTACCCCATTCTTTTTATAAACCGATTTCCCGGTATATTTTCTCTATCCAGCCGGTTTTATAGCTTATGTATCCGTCTATGTCGTTCGGAAAGAGCTTAGCCCCTTCTTCTTTTATCCTGCTGTATTCCCTGACGGCCTCTTCATGGGAACGAAGGTAGTCCCTGAAAGCCAGATGCCTCTTAAGTTCGGGAGAATCCTTGGTGCAGACATAAAGGTGGTGATTCTGAAGGTGTTCTTTGCCCGTATAGCCGAAGGCTTCACGACCGACTATCCCAAGGTTCCCTTCGTGCTCGTAGCCTATCCCCGCAAGTTTCTCTATAACCTCTTTAAGCTTGGACCCATCTTCTATCACAACATCAATGTCGATAATAGGCTTGGCCGAAAGGCCCTCCACCGAAGTGCTGCCTACATGCTCTATGGAAAGCACAAGTTTGCCCAAAGCATCCTGTATTTCCGCCCGGATGGCTTCAAACTGCTGCTTCCAGTTATTGTCATATGAAACTACCACTATATTTCTCGTCGTCATAACCCGTCACTCCGATTACAGTACCAGTCTCATCTCTTCCATTCCCAGTTCAACGAGGCCGGTGTCTTTAAACCCAATTGATTTGTACAGATTCTTGGCCACGTCATTGCCGGGCACAACTCCCGTATAGACTTCTTTTGCATCGAACTTGTCCTTTATAAACTGTATTCCGAGTTCGAGTGCTTTCCGTCCGTAGCCCTTATTCTGATGCCTTTTATCAATCATGAACTTCCAGAGAGTGTAATATTCTTTTGCCTCATAATAACCCATCATAATAAAGCCCACAACGGTCTTATCGTCATACACCGCAAAAGGATATGCCGTCTCCGAATATACATACGCCTGAGCCAGCGACTCCGCATTGGAAGACACAAAGGTTCTCTGACTCTCATCCACTGTCAGTGAAAGAACATCGTCCAGGTTTTCTTTTGTTACTTTCTGAAGCGTAATCACTATTTAAAGCCCCTTATCCCAAATATTTATCCGTATTCACGGAAAGTATGTCCTAATTATAACAAGAAATGTCCGGGCGCTGCACAAAAAATGCTTATGTTGACCCTGCAAAGTAAAAACCTCTTCCGGGGTCATCTTTTTATTCTCATTTTGAGCCATTTGGCGGCATTTCATGATTTTTGTGATGACCCAAATTGCACTTTCTTTGCCCTAAGGTCAACAGAGCATAATTCTATGCGCCCTTTTGCATGACCCTATTGAGTAAAATCTGTCCGTAGGGTCAACAAACGCACTTTTTCAACGGAAAAAAAACGAAAAGAGGATTGGATACCGTCCAATCCTCTCCGAACTACACATGAAATCTTCTCTGAAGTTCCGCAACTACCGCTTTGCCACGGAATATTATGGCACCTACCAAAAGAATGATGCTAAGCATCAGGCATACTGACCAGGCGATGGGCATGGTATCCATTACAAAGAAAAGAATTATGCCCGGCACAGAGCCGAGGGTCACGCCTGACAAGAGATATGCCATGTCATTGCCGTGTTTGTCGATGAGCGCCAGCACGAAATTGGCTATGATGGTGGCGGCAAGGGCGCTGGGCACCACCAGTTTGAGTGTAACGTCAAGGAAGCCAAAGAAATAAGCTGTCACGCTCCACAATGCAAGAGTAATCAGCACAAGATTGGTTACCTTGCCGGCGGGACCGGTACCGGGCTTAAACTGGCGCATTATTACGAACTCAAAGGCAACCAGCCACATGGCAAGAAGCAGGCTCCAATGTAGATTGGGAAAAGAAGGAAGTCTTAAGCCCACCATGAAATCAAGGCCCACTCCCACTATCAGCAATACCCATACGAGGAACATCTGAAGTTTATAAAAGAGTGAACGTTTCTTTTGCGTCTCAAGCCTTGGGAAAACAGGGGGTTCTTCGGTTCCCATGAGTTTGCTCTGACATAAGGGGCATTTATAGAGGTCCCCCGTGATTTCAACCTTACAATATGGGCATCGTCTCATTTGATCACCTCCGTTGCGCTCACCGTAATGTCTACTCCGGATTCGGAGAGATGGCGTACGAAATTCTTAACGACACCGGTGTTTATATATGCGTAAGCCACTCCGAGAGTGAGCTTGTCCTGATAGCTGAACATGGTGGAAAAAATAGTGTTGGTGCTGCAGAATCCGCTGTAATTGTCAACCTTCTCGGCCACTTCTGCCGGGGGCTTCTGCACGCCCATGTTGGAGAAGGTCATGGACACCTTCTTGTTGGCTTTCTTGGCAAAATGGCGCACTACCAGCTGCTTGAGAGCAAGGGGCACCACTCTTACGGGAGCCACGTACTCCATGGTTTCGAAGACATCCATCTGCTTTTTGACGTGTTCTTCCGTGAGCTGACTCTTAAAGGTTGCGTCAAACTCTGTAGCAAGTTCCTCAAGTGTAATATCGCTGTCAAAAACATGTGTAACATTCACGCTGTTAAAGAAGTTTCTGGCGGTCTTGGAGGGATAATAGTTCCTTAAATTAACCGGAAGGGATATTGTTACGGGCATGTTTCTTTTTCGTGGCGGAATCTCGTCGCGGATGGCGAGCATCCAGAGGGCACCGAGGTAGCTGGTCAAAGAAACCTTTAATTCTTTGGCACGTGGAAGCACCTGGGATGTGGGCAGTCCGATTTCAAAAAACTGAAGCTGATGATAGGGAAGCTTAAGGCCGCCGGGATGGTAAGCCACTCTTTTGTCGGAGCTGCGTGACAGGTTCTTGCTGCCGAAGAACTGTCTGTAGCTGTCCTGATTTAAGTCTCCGTGAGAGGCGCCGGAATGAATGGTAACATCCGTAAGTTCCCCTGGATATTTGCGCTTAAGATAGTCTAAAACAATAATATTCAAAAACTCAACTGCTCCCGTTCCGTCGGTGAGCACGTGGGAAATGTCGAGGTTGATTCTTTTGCCGAAGTAAGTCACTTTGTAGTGAAGCATAGTCTTCTTGGGCGTATAAAGAATGGGACAGATACGGTCGTCTTCTTCTCTCACTTCGGGCAAAAGATTGGTATCCTCCATATAATGCCAGAAAACGCCGCGACGAATCCTCACCTGCATCTGCGGGCGGTCTTCAATGGCGGACAATACCGCTTCCTGTAAAAGTGCGGGGTCCACGTCCTCCTTGAGGGTGCAGCTTACGCGCATGGCTCTTGTGGCGCGCTTGCCCATGGTGGCCAGAAACACCTTCGCTACATTGTCAATTTTATACCAGTTAGCACTTTCCATAAATCTCCTGAGATACATGCTCCGCAAGCCGCTTCATGGCTTCTCTTGCCATGGGAACGGGCATTTGCTGGTAGACATGCCATCCTTTCTCTTCTATATCCAAAACGGCGGTTCCTCCCGCCTCATCGATTTTCTGTTTAAGCTTGATACTGTCGTCCAAAAGAATACCGTTCTGCCCCGCCATGATGTACACGTGGGGAAAGTTTTCAAAGTTTCCGAACAGCGGGCTGAATACAGGGTCGGCAAGATCCCCGTCACCCACGTATTCTTTGGCCGAATCCATGACGAATTCGCGGTTAAGTATGGGGTCGATGTCCTTGTTGGTCTCGTAGGACTCGGAGGTTCCCGTCATGTCCGCCCAAGGACTCATCAAAAGAAGCTCCCTCGGCACCGGTTTACCTTCCGCTATAAGCCGCTGCGTAAGGCACAGAGCCATATTGGCCCCCGCGGAATCCCCCGCAAGAAGCACATGGTCCGCATCCGCAACATTCTCGGTAATATATGTCCACATGGCATCCGCATCTTCACGCGCCGCCGGGTAAGGGTGCTCGGGCGCAAGCCTGTATGCAAAAGAATATGTGGTAAAGCCCGTAGCCAAAGCAAGCTTCACCGCAAGGTTTCCCGCGTAATCCAGGCCGCCGCTTACATATCCGCCGCCGTGACAGTACAGAATAACGTAGTTGGGATTATGAGCAAAAAAAGGCACAATCTCTTCACAGCGCATTTTCTCAAGTTTGAATTTGCGCCGCTCCACGTCACCCTTGGGGGTGGCAAGCTTGCCCGCCATGTCGGCAAGTTTTCGATGCCTCTTAAGTTCCGCCTCCGTGCCGGTCCCTCCCGACATAAAGTGCACGGCTTTTAAGGCTTTTATAAGTGAATTGTTTTTAGCCATAAATAAATCACTCCGCAAGCGCTCAAACTTCCAGTTCGTCAAGAGAGCCTATGACTCTCACGCCCTGAAGTTCCGCTTTCTTGCCTCTTGATAAATATATGGGGGTAATGCCAAGCTTCACGGCCGGTTCCACGTCAGACGTTAGGGAATCGCCGATATGAATTACTTCACTCTCCGACACCCCCGCAACTTCAAGGGCCTTTTTAAAGATAGCCGGGTCGGGCTTGCAAGCCTTCGCCGTCTCTGCCGAAATAATCCCCGCCGGCTTAAGTCCCTTTAAGCGCATGGACTCTTCCACATAGCACAAATCATCATTGGTCAGCACATAAATGGGCAGTTTCGCGCGTTCAAAGAAAGGCTTAACGTCCTCGTACAAAGGCGCATGAACCCATATCTTGCTCCATACCTCATGCATGTATTTAAAATCACCCCGAAGCCCGCAGTTTTCTCTGCAGTACTCAAGTATTTTATCGGTTCTTACGTCAACACCTTCAAAAGAATCCCCGTGGCTCTCTGACTCGATTTCTTTGACCTTGCTCCATACCACCTTTAAAATCTCGCCGGGGCTTTTTAAATTGCTGTGAGCCATGAAATAGGCTATAAGTTCTCTCGTGTAAGGCTCGTCCTCTTTAACCATCGTACCGGTGTAGTCTATAAAAATTGCTTTAAGCAAAGTCAGTCCCCCTGAATTCAATTATGCACTTATTACATAATACTACATTAACCCCGGTTCGAAAACATTCTTTCTATGGTAATTCGCGCAAGTATATGCTATACTGTCGGAAAATTGTCTTATTTTTCGTCGATTAATATCAAAAGGCAACGGGGTTGTTTCATGAAAAAGATTCTATGCTCTTCCGGTGCTGTTTTAGGAAGATATAACAACAATAACTACAGACTGTTAAAAGAATTCGCAGAAAATCTTAGCTGCGACGGCTTTGAATTTATGATAGACAGGAACATGGTTTCCGAAATCGAAGAAATTGCGGAAACCGTTAAGTCCTATGGATTGTATATTCCCGTAATTCATGCCAATAAAAATCTCGGCGAATATCTCTGCGGAATGACCGCTTCTTTTGACGACGGAGCGTACAAAGAATACATTATGACGCTCTCAGAGGAGCAGGAATTGTTTGAAAAAGGAACAGAGCTCTTTAAACTGAATCTGAAAGCCGCTTCAATCCTCGGCGCCCGCAAGATTGTGCTCCATATGTGGAACGGAATAGCCTCCGACAAGCGCCTTGAGAATAATATTATGCGCTTCGGCGTCTGGAAAGACCTTGCCGCAAAAGAAGGCATGGACCTCCTGGTTGAAAACGTAATCTGCAATCAAAACGACCCTCTGACCAACATGAATTCCGTTGCCGACGCTTACAGTGATGTGGGCTTTGTCTACGACACCAAAATGGCTGAGTTTCACGCCCAGACCTTGAAACTCTTTGATGAGCCCTACGTAAAACTTGTTAAAGAAGGACGCATCAGACACCTTCACATCAACGACTACGGCGGAGGTTTCAAAGACTGGAGCAACATGAAAATCCTTCCCATGGGAGCAGGTCACGTGGATTTTGATACATTTTTCAGGAAAATATTTGAGTTTGGTTACGACGGCGACTTTACGGTAGAAACAAATGTCATTGCAGAAGACGGAACAGTTAACTTTGACACACTTAACGGCTGCTTTGACAAAATAAAAGAATACATGAAAAAATACGGTAAATAATAACAACCCTCCGCTGCCCTAAGCATCGGAGGGTTATCTCACATAAGACCCTTAATCTAATCTTCTTTTAACACTATACCCGAATATACCCTGTAAGCTCCGTAGTACATTAACATGTAAACCACAAATATTGCCACGCAGAACAGAATTACGCAAAGTCTGATAAAGTCCATATCCGTAAGCATGAACAGTTTCATAACACCTTTCATTACGTTAAAGCATGCCGCCACATGGCAGAAAGCCAGCACTACCGGCAGGAAGAAAAGAAGGCTGTTTTCCGCAAAAATACACTTTTTGATTTCTGTTTTGTACATGCCGATTTTCTTCATAATCGCCACATTTCCGATGTCATCAAGCGCTTCCTCTATCTGCTTGTAATACATGATAAAAATCATATACATGATAAAGATTATGCTTAAAAAAGCTCCCAGGAAAAGAAAAATAGCATTTCTGGCATATCTTGTCTGTCTTTGGGTAGCATTGCTGTCCATATAGTCGACTGTTCCGAAATTTTTAAGTTTGTCGCTTAAAGCTACGTCAAAACGGCTTTCCTCATCTTTGCTGCCTGAAACATTGTACATTACAGTGTTATTGAACTCTCTTGTGTTTCCCTGCGCCACAAGGCTTTCACGAATATTAACAAGAGTTGCTTCGTCCTTCACTATCACGTGAAATTTATAAGCATACTGAATGTTGTCAATGTCCGTAAAAATGGGGCCGCGTAAGATTTGTGCAACCTTGAATTTATTGCCGTAAATATTGACGCCCTCAAGGCTCTCAACAGGTATTTCTTCGTCGCTTATAAATAAAACTTCCCCGTCATTTAATGATAAACTCATGTTTTCGTTTTCGTTAAAATCCGCAAGAGTCAGCATTTCTATTATGTCCGGAAGGTTTCGTCCGGTCACGTGCTCATTGCTGAATTCACCTGTGCTCTCATCGAAGGTAGTCTGGAACGCGTACCTTTTTGCGTATCTTATTTCCTCTACTTCAAGGCCGGTTTCTTTTGCTGCCTCTCTGATAGCGTCAATGACAGCCGGAACGGCTTCTTCCGTCGTTACGTTTATTTCGCCGTCGGTCTTGTAGGCCTTCGAAGCCTGATTCTCTGTTCCAAGATACAGCGCAATTGTCGACGAAGCCCCCACTATTACACAGGTAAACAGTATATTTATTACGGACAAAGAAAGTGCATTGTTCTTAGTCCTTGATACCAGTTTTGCAAGGGTGGTAAAGAAAGTGTTTTTATAATAAAGACTCTGATTCTTTTTAAGCGCCAGTTCTATCATTACCACAAAACTGGATATTGCAAGGAAGCTGCCCACGAACAATACAGCTATTGCAAGGACCAATGTCCTTATACTGTTTATGAAGTCGTCCACGCGATTTATATAGATATATGCGCCGACTATCAGCGCCACTCCCAGGATTCCCTTTAAAACGTCGGTCAGACGAAGCTTTTTTACCGGCTCAACCGCATCTTCTTCTTTGAGAAGGGCTATGATTTTTTTCTTGTTGGTGGAAATCATGTTCTTAAAAAGAATAATGATATCCATAACCGCAAACACTATTAAAGATACATATATATTTGTGGCCGAAAACTCGCCGGAATACTTAAGGTCGCAATGCATAAGGCTGAAAAGCACCTTATATATGTACTTCTGCAGGAATACTCCCAGTACGATTCCTATAGCGGAATAAACCGCAAACATGTACAGGGTCTCAAAGAACAGAATGCTGTTAATATTCTTAGGTTCCAGTCCCCATGCGGCATAAAGTCCCAGTTCCTTGTTTCTTCTTTTTAAGAGAAGACGATTTGTATATATCTTAAAGGCAAAAGAAATGATTGCAAGGAAAACACAGGCCACCAGCAAAATAAACCTTACGCTGTCATACCCTTTTACCACCGCAAGCCCCTTGTTGGTAGCGGTAAAAGCAAAAAGGTAAAAAGATGTAATCGTAAATACGCTTACTATCAGGTTTGCAAGATGGAACTTTTTGTTTTCCAGAATGTTTTTAAAGGCGATTTTAGCCCAAAATGTCTGTTTCATCCGCCCACCTTACTTTCTTACGTTATACAAAAAGTTTGCGATTTCTTCTTCAAAGGCTTCATCGCTCTTTTCGTTCTTATCAAGGGTAGTTCCTATGACTCCGTCCTTTAGGAACAAAACACGTTTTGCCTTGGAGGCAGACTTAACGCTGTGAGTTACCATGATGATGGTCTGACCAAGGTCATTGAAGGTCTTAAATAAATCCATTAACTGATCCGAATTTTTGGAGTCAAGGGCTCCCGTGGGCTCGTCCGCAAGCACCAGAGTGGGCTTACATACAAGAGCTCTTGCCACAGCCGTTCTCTGCTTTTCGCCGCCCGAAATCTCATAGGGGTATTTGTTTAAGAACTTGGTGATTCCTGTTTTTTCCGCAAGGTCCTTCACTCTTTCGTTAATCTCTTTCTTGCTCTTGTTAAGAAGCACAAGTGGAAAAGCAATGTTGTCCTTAACGGTAAAATAATTAAGCAGATTAAAGTCCTGGAACACAAATCCCAGCTTTTCTCTTCTGAATCTGCAGATTTCTTTGTTGTCCATCTTGGAAATGTCGCTTCCCCCGATAATCACCTCTCCGGAAGTTGCGGTATCAAGCGACGCTATAATATTAAGCGTCGTAGTCTTGCCCGAACCCGATTCTCCCATAATCGCAATGAAGTCGCCTTCGCAGGCATCAAAAGAAATTCCCTTCAAAGCTTCATACCGCACGTTTGAACGCTTTGTGCAGTACGTTTTGTGTAAATCCTTTAACTCTAACATTTTTCTCATTTTGCATTCTCCCAAACTTCGCATTTATTTGCAAATACAGTATAGAAAAAGGCAAGAATAAAGAAAATTTCTTTTCCTTACATTCTTGCCTTAAAACTTACATTTTTGTAAGAATTAATCCTTTTGCATAAGCTACCATCTATTTTTTGTCTACCACGGACTTGCCGTACCACTTCTTTTTATACCAGTAATACATAACTATGAGCCCTCTGATGCACTCGTCCGTTGCGGTTCCCACAAAGATTCCCGCTACACCGAAGCCAAGGAGCACGCCCACTGTATATCCTGTGGTAAGGCCGAGGCCCCAGTTTGAAATGATGCCTGCCACCAGCGGGAATATGTAGGCTCCCGCCGCCTTGAGACTGCTGACAAATGTCATGTTAAGGCAACGTCCGGCCTCCACAAAAATATCCACTATCATAATCATTTGCCCGAGAGCGATAATATTCATATTGTCGGTAAAGAGCCTGAGCGAATACCTGCATATCAACGCATTAACAGCCGCCAACGCAATGGTAATGGGCATGGATACCCTGAGGGTCTTAAACACTCTCTTGTACGCAAGGTCCGATTTGTCCGCTCCCACAAGATGGCCCGTAATAATCTGCGTGGACATGGCGCATGCATTGGAGAATATCATTGCAAAAGAAATCAGCGTATTACAATACGCTCTTGCATTAACCGCGTCATTGCCCATTGCATTGACAAAAGAAAGCAGGGTCGTCTGGTAAAGATTGTAGGTAAGGCTCTCTCCCGCTGAAGGAAGGCCGATTTTAACCATCTTAAGCAAAAGCTTGCCGGGGAAGGGTTTTAAGTAGCGAAGGGAAATCCTGCCTATCTTCATGACATAGAAGAATATAATCAGCGCCGTCACCGCAATCACTCTTGCCGCAACCGTGGAAATAGCCACGCCCGCAACGCCCATATTCAGGGAAGACAATCCGCCGTACAGGAACAGGTAGTTGCCCACAATGTTAATAATATTGATGGCAAATGTAACCCACATACCAATCTTGGTAAATCCGTTACACCTGAGAATCTGAAGCATTACGTTAAACACTGCCGTCACAAATCCCGAACCGCCCACGATATAAATGTAAATCATGGAGTGTGGTCTCATCTCCGGCGATACATGCAGGAAGTTCATGATAAAAGGATTGGCCGCACAGAAAAGAACGCTCAGGGTAAGTCCGATAACAAAGTTCACCGCTATTGCCAGGGTGTAAATCATATTCATCTTGTCTTTTTCTTTGGCCCCCAGGTACTGAGCCACTACTACGCTTGTGGCAGTAGCTATGACATTAAACATAATGTTCATCATGAACATTATGGTATTGGCGTTACCCACCGCTCCTACCGCATACTCATTGTAGTGGCTTAACATAATCGTATCCACGTTGTGGAGCATGGTATTTAAGAGCAGTTCAAGGAACATGGGGCCCGCCAGCACTAACAGGGGCGTTTTTTCGTCAATGACAAGTGTCTTTTTATTCTTCATCGGTTTTCTTTCGTAAATTGGTTCTGTCCCATTCTCATTCTTCTTTTTCTCACTCACAAACTTATCATACTACGGGACGGTTAAATATCATTTTATAGTTCGGATTTTCCATAAAAAAACGCAATTGCCTGTTGGGGATGGCCATGATATTAAAAATTTAAAAAATAAAGTCCCTCATCATCCGATGGGGACTTTTCGTAAATCCGAGCAGTTCTACTCTTCACGGTTGTCCAGTGTGTATATGATACAAGCGATTCCGGCAATCATGGAAAACAAGATTGCACATCCGATCCCCTCATTTATGAATGCACCGACAAATAAGCCTATTATTCCGGCAAGAATCATAACAATGATTGACATTACAGTTCTAAATTTTTTCATGTTCATCGTACCCCCCTCAAATCACAGAATTGTTAAACTGCTTAATTATTTTATCACAAATTGTTCAAACCCAAATCCTAAAAGGTTATAATCATAATCAAAAACAGTTGACTTTTTGTGCTAACAGGAGTATTTCCATGAGAAAACTATTGCTAATTATGGGAGATTTGGCCGCAGGGAAATCCACATTTGCCAATATCTTATCCCAAAGATATAAGGTAGCCCTTTTTTCCAAGGATACCATCAAAGAAATCCTTGGGGATACAATCGGATTTTCAAACAGAGAAGAAAACCTGAAGCTGTCCCATGCCGCCGTGGAACTGATGATTTTCTTTTTCTCTCAGATGGCGAAGTTAAATAAGAATCTTATTCTTGAGTCAAATTTCCACACGACGGAGTTGGAACGGTTGCACACATTAGCCCGGGAATCCGGCTACGAGGTGCTCACACTGGTAATCCGCGGAAACGTGGAAATAATGTACAAGCGATATATGAATCGAAAGAACAATGAAAATCGCCATCCTGTACATCTAAGCACCACCCTGGACGTGTACGAAGATTTTAAAAAATGTGCCGAGCAAGCGCAAAAAGAAGTTATTCCCGGAAAAATTCTCACTATATGTGCAGACGATTTTTCATACCAGAACGATGAATCTATCCTTAAA
>CAMNCH010000039.1 GCA_946534145.1 uncultured Lachnospiraceae bacterium | reverse complement strand
TTTCGTCTTCTCATAACGTATAGATTATATCAGAAATGTGAGCATAGAAAAAGAGGAACAATCCTAAGATTGTCCCTCTTTAAATAATCATTATTATTTAACAACTTCCTTAACCTTAGCGGCTTTACCAACGCGCTTTCTTAAGTAGTTAAGTTTAGCTCTTCTGACTTTACCCTTACGAACAACTTCAATCTTGTCAACGTTGGGGCTGTGTAAAGGCCATGTCTTCTCAACGCCTACGCCGTTAGAAATCTTTCTTACAGTAAAGGTTTCACGAGCACTGCCGCCCTGTCTCTTTAAAACGGTACCTTCAAATACCTGAATACGTGTCTTCTCGCCTTCCTTGATCTTAGCGTATACTCTAACGGTATCGCCTACGGAAAACTCGTCAACGGATTCCTTTAACTGAGCAGCTTCGATGTTCTTAATAATGTCGTTCATTTTGTTCCTCCTTATATAGCAGATGTTCTTAATACACTTCGTAACAGAGGACCATCCGTACTGACAACGTTCGTATTTTATCACAATGTTTCTTCATTTGCAAGCGGTTTTTGCGTGGATTTTCGTCTTTTTTTCTTTATAACAGGGGGATGTGCCTCCATGTATGAATCGTAAAGGTCGGGACGAATGCGCTTCGTCTTCTCAAGGGACTGTTCCAGACGCCATTTTTCAACATTGGCGTGATGGCCGCTTAACAGAATTTCAGGTACTTTTTTGCCGTGCCACTCTTCCGGACGGGTGTACTGGGGATATTCAAGCAAACCGTCGGAAAATGATTCGGTCATGGCGGATTCTGAATTACTGAGGACTCCGGGTACAAACCTTGAGATACAGTCTATCATGACCATAGCAGGGAGTTCGCCTCCCGTAAGTACATAATCACCTATAGACACATAATCCGTCACAACTTCTTCAAGCACTCTCTCATCTATGCCTTCATAGTGACCGCACAGGAAAATAAGGTCTTCTTCCTCAGAAAATTCCTGAGCCATGGTCTGATTGAAGGTGTAACCGCCGGGAGTAACGTAAATAACGCGAGAACGCTTCCTGCCGGCTGACTCGATAGACTTTTGTACGGCTTCGCAGCAATCATAAACCGGCTGAGCCTGCATAAGCATTCCGGCACCGCCGCCGTAAGTGTAATCATCAACTTTATTGTGCTTATCAAGAGTATAATCTCTTATCTGAACGGCCTCCAAAGAAATAATGTCTTTTTCAACCGCTCTGCCGATAATACTCATGTTAAGACTGTTTGTAATCATTTCAGGAAAAAGTGTAAGTACATGAAAATACATTAAAACAATCCTTCCATAACATGAATCTTCATCACGCCCGAGGTGATGTCTACGGATAAAATGCATTCCTTAATGGCGGGAATGTATACCAAAGAATCATCCTCTCTTTTTATCTCGTAAACATCGTTGGCTCCGGTCTGAATTACGTCCGAAATCTCACCGATTAAATTATCTTCTTCGTCATATACTTTTATGCCTATTAAGTCGGCAATAAAGTATTCGTCTTTATCGCACTTGACCGCATTGTCTCTGGTGACGCAAAGTTCCGCATTTTTGTAAAGATATGCGGCATCCATATCATCGATGCCTTCAAGCTTCAAAATAACAAACTGCTTGAAAAACTTAACGCTCTCCACCTTCAGGGTTTCGGTTTTGTGTTTGCTTCTCACTATGACTTCTTTTAACTTTTTAAATCTTTTCGCATCGTCGGTGGTGGGGAATACCTTTAATTCACCCTTGATGCCGTGCGCAGTCGTGACTACGCCCACTGTAAACAAATCTTCCATCAATATTTCCCAAAATAAACTAATAGGGGCACCGAAAGGCACCCCTTATAGATTTACATGATTTCTACATCTACTCTTGAATTATCTTTAGAGCTTGCCGCTTTAACGACCGAGCGGATTGCCTTGGCAATACGACCCTGCTTGCCGATAACTTTACCCATATCGGAAGAAGCCACATGTAATTCGATAACAGTGTTCTTGCCTTCCGTACGTTCTGTCACTACTACTTCATCGGGGTTTTCCACAAGAGCTTTTGCGATAATTTCTACCAATTCTCTCATATCTACCTCCATAAGTTTTAAGCGTTCTTCAAATTATCGAAAAATCTTACTTCGTAATTCCGGCTGTCTTGAAGATTCTGCTAACAACTTCTGTAGGCTGAGCACCGTTTGCAAGCCACTTCTTAGCTTCTTCTTCGTTAACGGTAATTGCGCTGGGCTCAAGGTTGGGATCGTAAGTACCGATCTCAGCGATGAATCTACCGTCTCTGGGGGATCTTGAATCTGCTACGATAATTCTATAGAAAGGAGCTTTCTTCTGACCCATTCTTCTTAATCTGATCTTAACTGCCATTTTATTCACCTCCGGCTAAAATATAAAAAATAGATAATTTATTAAAAAGGGAATTTCCCTCTTTTGCCACCAAATTTGCCCATCATTGAGGGGAGCTGTTTCATCATCTTCTGGGACTGTTCAAACTGCTTAATGAAGCGGTTGACCTCTGCAATATCAAGGCCCGCACCTTTGGCAATTCTGAACTTACGTCTCGGATTCATGAGTTTGGGGTTCTCACGCTCTTCCGGCGTCATGCTGAGCACGATTGCTTCAGTACGTTTAAGCTTAAGTGCCGACTCGTCTGTGTCAAGGTCGGGCATCTTGCCACCCATACCCGGCATCATGGACATGATGGAGGATAAACCGCCCATCTTGCGCATTGCGGAAAGACTTTCAAGGTAGTCGTTAAAGTCAAACTTGCCTTTCTTAAGGCGTGAAACCATTTTTTTGTCTTTCTCTTCGTCTCTGTCAAGAGCAGCCTGTTCGGCCTTCTCAATAAGAGAAAGAACATCGCCCATACCAAGGATACGATTGGCCATTCTGTCGGGATAGAAGGGCTCGATCTGATCGAGCTTCTCACCGTTTGATACAAACAAAATGGGCTTGCCCGTAACAGCCTTAACCGAAAGGGCCGCACCGCCTCTGGTATCGCCGTCGGCCTTCGAAAGAATAACTCCGTCGAGACCGATTTTTTCATTGAATTCGGATGCTACGTTAACCGCATCCTGACCGGTCATGGCATCAACAACAAGAAGTGTCTCGTGCACATCAACCGTGTTCTTTATATCTACGAGTTCGTCCATCATGTCTTCGTCGATGTGAAGACGTCCGGCCGTGTCGAGGATAACTACGTTGAAATTATTCTTAACAGCATAATCAACTGCGTTACGGGCTATAACGGAAGGCTTAACGTCCGTTCCCATGGAGAAAACTTCGGTCTCGACCTTTTCACCGTTACGCTTCAGCTGTTCGATAGCTGCGGGTCTGTAAATATCGCAGGCTACCAGCAAGGTCTTCTTGCTCTTAAGCTTAAGCCTTGATGCAATCTTGGCTGCCGCTGTGGTCTTACCTGCACCCTGAAGACCGCAAAGCATGAAAATCGTCAATTCTTTGCCGGGTCTGAAGGAAAGTTCGGTAACTTCATCTCCCATGAGGGCGGTCATTTCTTCATTGACTATCTTGATGACCATCTGACCGGGATTGATGCCGTCGAGAACATCCTGACCTACGGCTCTTTCGGTTACGCTGTTAATGAACTGCTTAACAACCTTAAAGTTAACGTCCGCTTCAAGAAGCGCCATCTTAACGTCCTTAAGGGCAGCCTTTACATCCTCTTCGGAAAGTCGGCCTTTACCTCTTAAAGACTTAAATACGTTTTGAAGTTTTTCCGTTAAGCTTTCAAAAGCCATGTGTTACAGTTCCTTAACAATATTATTAAGTCCGGTCAAGAGCTTGTCTTTGAACTGAGGGTCAAGCCCTTCTTCCGAATCGATATAAGCGTTCAGTTCGCTTACCTGCGTTTTAATGAGGTTGAACTTCTCTATAAGCTTAAGCTTCGCTTCATAGCCCTCCAGAAGCTTGTCACATCTTTTTACAAGGTCGAAAATGCCTTGTCTGGATATGCCTTCAGCTTCGGAAACTTCACCGAGGGACAAATCGTTAAATACGATTTCCGAATAAATATCCTGCTGATGTTTGGTAAGAAGTTCGCCGTAAAAGTCATAGAGCAAACCGCGTTCAATAAGTTTTTCCATAGAACACCTCTTTACGCATCTTGCATATACTAACAAAGAAAAAAGGTGTTGTCAAGTGTTTTTACTTTACACTTTATAAACTTTTTGAAAAAAAGAAAATAAACAGCCCTATTCTTCGGTTCTGTCAGCCTCCAAAGCATTTACAAGACGGGATGCAAGGCGCTTTCTGGCTCTTAAATAGGTGGAATAATCCTTAAAGCCCGCTTCCGTGCAGGCAGCCGTAACTTTGGAACCGCCGTCCACCAGCTTGCTTACATAAAGAATTCTTTTTTCAAGAATATAACTGTGAACGGTTACGCCCGTATATTCTTTGAACTTATGCATAAAGTAGTACTTACTGATGTAAAACTTGCTGCATAAAGCTTCAACAGAAAGGTCTTCTTTGATATGTGAGTTAATGTAGTCGCATACCTCCAGAATTCTCTTATCGTAGGATACGCGTCCCTCAAAAAGAAGGCCGTTGTTGTGAACGGACTCGTTAAGGATTAAAAGAGCCTTGTAGAGATCGGTCTTACCTTTCAATTCTCCGGCAAATTCACCTGAATTCATATGTTTAAAAGAAGCTTCCAAAGCATCCTTTAATCTGGAAAAATCAAGGTCCGACACACGCATTACGTTGGTGTGGGAAGTTTTCCCGGCATTAAATGCCTCCAGGAGTACCGGTTCTTTAATCAAAAAGGATTGTGACAGATAAAGCACAATCCTTTCATACTCGACTTCGGGATTGATAATGGGCTTGTGTATCTCGTTTTTGCCCACAAGAACAATGTCCATGGGGCGAAGCTCATAATTCTTCCCTTCGATACTGTATACGACGTCGCCCTTAATAAACACTATTATTTTGTAAAAATCATGATAGTGAAAATCAAAGGTTTTATCGGTTTTGTCTTTAATATGGAATATTTTGAATTCCCTTGTTAAATAACCCTGTTTCTTGTACATAATCTCCGATTAGATGTTGGTACGTACGACTCTGGGCTTGTAGCCTTCTTCCTCAAGTTTCTTGATAATGGCTTCTTTGTGCTCGGTTCCGAAAGCTTCCAGAGTGATACGAAGTTCAACCGCCGCATTTCTGTTAATGGAAACAAACTGGTTGTGTTCAAGTTTGATTACGTTACCGTTCTGTCTTGCGATTACGTCCGCAACCTTTGATAACTGACCGGGCTTGTCGGGAAGCAAAACGGAAACGGTAAAGATTCTGTCTCTTAAAATAAGTCCCTGTGATACAACGGAGGACATGGTAATAACGTCCATGTTACCGCCGGAAAGAATACATACCACCTTTTTGTCCTTAACATCAAGCTGTCTTAATGCCGCCACGGACAAAAGACCCGAGTTCTCCACTACCATCTTGTGGTTCTCAACCATGTCAAGGAAGGCAACTACAAGGTCCTCATCGGGAACGGTAATTACATCGTCAAGGTTCTTCTGAAGATAAGGGAACAGCTTGGAGCCGGGTGTCTTAACTGCGGTACCGTCGGCAATGGTATTGACCTTATCAAGGGTAACGACTTTACCCTGTTCCAAAGAAGCCTTTAAGCAGGCTGCACCTTCGGGTTCAACACCGATTACTTTAATCTTGGGATTAAGCATCTTGGCAAGGGTGGATACGCCTGTTGCAAGTCCGCCTCCTCCGATGGGCACCAGAATATAGTCAACAAGAGGAAGCTCCTTGACTATTTCCATGGCAATGGAGCCCTGTCCGGTTGCTACGCCGAAATCGTCAAAAGGATGAATAAAGGTATAACCCTTTTCTTCCGCAAGTTCATAGGCTTTTTTGCAGGCCTCGTCATAAACGTCTCCGAAAAGAACCACTTCCGCACCGTAACTCTTGGTACGATTAACCTTAATGAGAGGTGTGGTGGTGGGCATAACGATAACCGCTTTAACGCCGTAGCATTTAGCCGCGTAAGCAACACCCTGGGCGTGGTTGCCTGCAGATGCGGTGATAATGCCTTTTTGTCTTTCTTCGTCGGAAAGGGTGCTCATTTTGTAGTAAGCGCCTCTTACCTTGTAAGCTCCGGTAAACTGCATGTTTTCGGGCTTAAGGTAAACCTTGTTGCCTGTTTTGGCACTGAAGTAGTCGCTGTAGACAAGCTTGGTATCGAGTGTGACTTCTTTGACTTTTTCAGAGGCCGCCTCGAAGTTTTTAAGTGTCAGCTCTTCCATTCTCTTTTAATCCTCCTTGGAATCGCTTACGTCGAATAAGGCTGTAACGAATTCGTCACAGTCAAATCTCTGTAAGTCGTCTATTCCCTCTCCAACTCCTATATATTTAACCGGAATGTTAAGTTCGCTTGAAATGGCTATGGCAATACCGCCTTTGGCGGTGCCGTCCATTTTGGTAAGAACGATTCCGTTTAAATGCGCAGCTTCATTAAATTCTCTTGCCTGATGTACAGCGTTCTGACCGGTGGTGGCATCAAGAACAACCCAGGTCTCGCGCTTGGCACCGGGATACTCTCTGTCCACGATTCTGTTCATCTTGGCAAGCTCATCCATTAAGTTCTTTTTATTGTGAAGACGTCCTGCGGTATCGCATAACAAAACGTCAACATTGCGGGCTTTGGCAGCCGTAACGGCGTCATAGACTACACTGGCTGGGTCGGTGCCTTCTTTGGACGATACTATGTCAACACCGGCTTTTTCGGCCCATCTGGTAAGCTGTTCATTGGCGGCGGCTCTGAAAGTGTCAGCTGCGGCTACAAGGACCTTTTTGCCCGACTCTTTCATGCGGCTGGCAAGTTTACCTACCGTAGTGGTCTTGCCCACTCCGTTAACGCCTACCACCATTATTACGGTCTTCTCATCCGTAAAAGAATAAGCATCTTCCGGGGGAGACATAATCTCTTTAATGGATTCAATCAAAAGCTCGCGGCACTCGGAAGGCTCGTGAACATGATTCTTTTTAACGGATTCTCTTAACTTCTCGATTAAAACGTTAGTGGTATTAACGCCTACATCGCCCATTATGAGCATTTCTTCGAGTTCTTCGTAAAACTCTTCGTCTATGGATTTAAAGCCCTTAAAAATCGAATCCATGCCGTTTACAAAGCCGTTTCTGGTCTTTGAGAGGCCTGATTTCAATCTGGCAAAAAAACCTGTTTTTTCTTTTTTCTCTTCAGCCATTAATCATCCAAATCCTTGTCGATAAGATTTACGCTTACAAGAGCCGATACACCCTTCTCCTGCATGGTAATACCGTAGAGACGGTCTGCTTTCTGCATGGTACCGCGTCTGTGGGTAATAACAATGAACTGGGTGTGTCTCGTAAGTTTGTGAAGGTATTTCGCAAAGCGGTCAACGTTGCTTTCGTCAAGAGCCGCTTCAATTTCGTCAAGAAGACAGAAAGGTGAAGGCTTAAGGTTCTGAATGGCAAACAAAAGCGCAATGGCCGTAAGAGCCTTCTCACCACCGGAAAGCTGCATCATGTTCTGAAGCTTCTTGCCCGGGGGCTGAGCGATAATGCGAATGCCTGCCTCGAGAATGTCTTCGTCCTCAATAAGTTCAAGGGTACCTTTACCGCCTCCGAAGAGTTCTTTGAATACCTTGTCAAATTCGGAATTGATATCCTTAAAGCTTTCTGCAAACTGTTTGCGCATGGCCTCGTCAAGCTCGGCTATGATGCCTTCAAGGGTTGCTTTGGCTTCCACAAGGTCATCGTGCTGGGTCTTTAAGAAGGTGTAGCGCTCCATTAAGTTCTTGTAATCCTCGATGGCGTTAACGTTAACGTCGCCGAGCTTCTTAATCTGGTCCTTGACGGAGTTAATCTGCTTCTTCATGCCGGAAAGATCGGTCATATTCTCGTCACGAAGAGAGCTTGCATCTGAAAGGGTAATTTCGTACTCTTCCCACATGTATGAAATCTGGGCTTCAACAGCGGACTCAAGTTTTTCTTTCTGAGCGCCCAGTCTGTAGAGTTCTTTGTCCAGAACGGATAAGCGGTCGGAAATTTCTTCTCTGGTCTTAAAGAAGGATTTCTGTTTCTCCTGTAGGCTGTCTCTTCTGGCAATGTCTTCGGAAAGTTCCGTCTGCTTTTTGTCCTGAGAAGAATGGCTTTCGACGATGGTCTTCTCAATTTCGGAAATATTGGCTTCTTTGAGGGTAATCTCTTCAGCACCCTTTGAAATCTTCTCTTCCAGTTCTTTTGCATCAATGGCAAAGCGGCTGATTTCGTCCTCGATACGATGAAGGTTCTGGTTGACGAAATCCTGCTTCTGAAGCATTTTGTTGACTTCAAGGTCCCATCTGGAAAGCTCGGTTGAGTACTCGCTTTCACGTTCACGGGTTAAGTCAAGTTCGGATGAATCTTCCGCAATCTTCTTGGTAAGTTCTTTCTCCAAAGCTTCGGAATCCGAAAGGGACTTGATAATCTCTTCTTTGGATGCCTCGATGTCTTTAAGCTGCTGCTCGATTTCGACGCCTTCGTTGCGAAGGTTTACGGAACCTAAGATTGCTTTCTGCTTCTTTTCTTTGGCATTTTCAACGTTGAGGGCTGCGGTGTTCTGCTCGATGTATTTCTTCTGAATCAGAACCTTGAGTTCTTCGTTGTCCATACGAAGCTTGTTGCGCTTGGACTTAAGCTCTTCGATTTCTTTCTCGGTGGCAGCGATTTTGGAAGCATATTCCTTAATCTTGCCTTCAAGTTCTTCTATCTCACGTCTGCGACCTAAGAGGTTGGAGGCGTTTTTGAAAGCACCGCCGGAAATGGCACCGCCGGGAACGAATAATTCGCCTTCAAGGGTAACCATTCTGATGCCGTGGTCGAATTTACGGGAAATTGCAATGGCATTGTCTACATTGTCCACCACTACGATGCGGCCGAGCATGGCTTTGGCAACGTTTACGTATTTTTTGTCGGTGGATACAAGTTCATCGGCCATGCCGATAACACCGGTTTCTTTTAACACTTCGGGAGTTTTGAATTCCTGAGGGTTAACGATACTGGTGAGGGGCAAAAATGTGGCGCGGCCGAAACGATTCTTTTTAAGAAAGTTAATCATCTTCTTGACGGTGTTTTCATCGTCGGTAACGATGTTCTGGATGTTGCCTCCGAGAGCCGTTTCGATGGCCGTTTCATATTTTTCTTCAACTTTGATGATGTCTGCAACGACACCGATGATACCTTTGTTGGTATCCTTCTGCTCCATGACTTTCTTGACGCTTCCGCCGTAGCCTTCGTAGCGCTCGGTTAAGTTAACGAGGGCCTCCAGTTTGGATTTGTCCTGAGTCGAAAGGGTCTGGAGTTCGCGCAAATCTTTATCTTTGTCGGCAAGGGTATTTCTGATGCCTTCGACGGTTTTTTCACCTTCCTTGAGGTTTTTGTCCATCTTGGCAATTTCGGCATCGATGTCTTCCTGTTCTTTTAAGAAGCGCTTGATGTCCTCATCCTGCTTGACTTCGTCGGATTTGACGGCAAGGAGCTTGGAATTTAACTCGGCCTTGCGGATGTTAATCTGCTCCTTCATGGTGTCGTATCGACCGATTTCAGCCTTAATGGTAGCTCTGTGGTTAAGTTCTCCGATGATGGTGTTCTTGCCGTCTTCTATTTTGTTGTTTAATTCTTCAATTTTGGTCTGAACAGCCGAAAGAAGGCCCTGCGCTTCGTTTTTGCTTTCGGTAAGGGAAGCCATCTGTTCGTCGTTCTGTTTTTTCTCTTTTAAAACGTCTTCCCGGTTCTTCTCGCGGTTTTCTTTGTCACGGTTAACGGACACAAGGCGTTCGCTAAGGTTCTCCTCGTTTAATTTAAAGGATTTAATCTGTTCGCGAAGAACAAGGATTTCGCCTTCGAGTTTCTCTCTTAATACGTTGGTGTTGGAGAGGTCTGCTCTGGCGGTGTCAATCTTCTCATTGAGAATGTCTATTTCGCTGTCAATCTGCTCGTATTCGGTCTTGGTGTTCTCGAATTTGGCACTGGTGTCGTCGTATTCGTCAGTTGCTATCTGAGTTTTCTCGGCTACGGAATCAAGCTGCTCTTTCAAACGGTTGTTTTCAAGTAAAAAAACATTGACGTCAAGTGACTTTAACTCTTCTTTTTTCTTTAAGTAAATCTTGGCAACTTCAGCCTGTTTCTCAAGAGGGCCCACCTGTTTCTCGAGCTCGGAAAGAATGTCTTTTACACGAACGAGGTTGGCTTCTTCGGATTCAAGTTTTTTGGAAGCGGTTTCTTTACGATGCTTGAATTTGACAATACCTGCGGCTTCATCAAAAAGCTCACGACGGTCTTCGGGCTTGCCTGACAGAATCTTGTCAATCTGACCCTGTCCGATAATGGAGTAGCCTTCTTTACCGATACCGGTATCGTAGAAAAGTTCATTGACGTCTTTAAGACGACATACAGTACCGTTAATAAGGTATTCGCTTTCACCGGATCTGTATATGCGTCTTGCTACGGTAACTTCATCATAATCGATTCCGAGCTGATGGTCGGAATTGTCGAGAGTGATGGCAACATAGGCATAGCTCATGGGTTTTCTGAGCTCGGTACCGGAGAAAATGACGTCCTGCATGGACGCGCCTCGAAGCTGCTTGATACGCTGTTCTCCGAGAACCCAGCGGACTGCATCGGCAACGTTACTCTTACCGGAACCGTTGGGGCCTACGATACCCGTAATACCCTCTTCGAAATTAAACAGTATTTTATTGGCAAAGGATTTAAATCCATGTACTTCGATACTTTTTAAATACATTTTTACAGTGTCTCACTATCGGTGTTTTCTAATTTTTTAATGGCCGCTTTGGCAGCTTCCTGCTGGGCGGATTTTTTGGTATGACCTTCTCCCGTGGCTAAAACCTGTCCGTCAAGTCTTACCTCTACCGTAAAGGTTTTGGCGTGCTCCGGTCCTTCTTCTTTGGTCACGGTATATTCAAGGGAAGCGCCTTCGCTGATGTGCTGAACCTTCTCCTGAAGAATGGTCTTACTGTCTACGAAAAGCTCGTCTTCTTTTAACTCAAAAAGAACATGCCTGTTAACGTAATCTCTGGCTTTCTCAAGTCCGCCGTCAAGATAAATGGCGCCAAGAATCGCCTCGGTAACATCCGCAAGGATAGAATCCCTGTTACGGCCGCCTGCAGCTTCTTCGCCTTTGCCAAAGAAAATGTAGTCGCCAAGATTCATACTTCTTGCGCATATTGCAAGGGATTGTTCACATACCATGGACGCGCGCTTTTTGGAAAGTCCGCCTTCGGGTACGTCGGGAAATTTTTCATAAAGAAACTCGCTTGATAAAAGTTCAAGTACCGCGTCGCCCAAAAACTCCAGACGTTCGTAATGGCTTCTTTTGTTAATACGCATTTCATTGGTATAGGAGCTGTGGGTAAGGGCTTCCAGAAGAAGTTCCTTGTCGGAAAAAGAATACCCAAGTTTCTCCTCAATACCTGTTATAACTTCATTAGAGTTCATTAAACCCTCCGCAAAAGTAAAGAAAGCTCACGCTTTCTTCACTTTCTTAATCATCTCGATTGCATCCCCGGGGGTGAAAAGTCTGTTAACGGAACCTTCGGGGAGTTTTAAACTGAAACGTTCTTCTATGTTAATGATGATTCTCATAATATCCAAAGAATCGGCTCCGAGGTCCTCTATAAGTGTGGTATCCATTTCTATCTCCCTTGGATCCACTTTCATGACCTCGGCAATAATCTGCTTCAATATCTCTTCTTCCATAAAAAATAACTCCTAAGTTAATCGGCGGATTTTAATTTCTGAATGAATTTCTCGTTTATCTTCTGTTCTTTGAAAACAACCGCCTGTAAAACGGAATTCTTAATCTCAACGGCCTTGGAACTGCCGTGGGTCTTAATAACGAGACCGTTAAGTCCGAGGAGGGGTGCTCCGCCGTAATCCTCAAGAGAAAAGCCCTTGAGTGTTTTCTTAAGGTCCTTCTTAATGAGCAAAGCGCCGATTTTGGTCTTGAGACTGTTTAAAAGGCTCTTCTTGATAACGCTTATAAGGGCATCTGCAACGCCTTCATACATCTTAAGAATAACATTGCCGGTAAATGCCTCGCAGACTATAACATCGGCATCGCCTTTGGGAATGTCGCGGGCTTCGATACTGCCCACAAAATTAATGTCGGGTGAGTTCTTAAGCAAAGGATAGGTTTCTTTGACCAGGGCATTGCCCTTTTCTTCCTCGGCTCCGATGTTAACGATGGCAACTCTGGGGTTCTTAACGCCCACAACGTTCTCCATGTAAACCGAACCCATCTTGGCAAACTGAACAAGATGGCTGGGTCTTGCGTCAACGTTGGCACCGCAGTCAATTAAGAGTGACATACCTTCCGTAGTGGGAATGAGGGGTGCAAGCGGAGGCCTCTCAACGCCTTTAATGCGGCCCACAATTACCTGTCCGCCCACAAGAACGGCACCTGTGCTGCCGGCTGAAACAAAAGCATCCACCGAACCGTCTCTGGCCATTTCAAGCCCCTTAACGATGGAAGAATCTTTCTTCTTCCTGATGGCAAGAACCGGAGGCTCGTTGGGATCGATTACTTCCTCGGTATTAATAACCTCAACACGCTCGGAGTCAAAAGAATATTTGGAAAGTTCAGGCTTAACAGCGGCTTCGCGGCCCACCAGAAAAACCTTTATCTTATCGCATTCATTGACAGCTTCTATAGCGCCTTTAACTATTTCGCCCGGCGCATTGTCACCGCCCATGGCATCGACACAGACTTTAATTAATTCAGCCATAAGAAATACCTCTGAGATAAACTTATTACAGAAAAATCACTTCTTTTACTATACCTAAGTATCGTAAGAATTGCAAGAAAAAAAGGACTCCCCTGTACGGTGGAATCCTTTAAAAGGCTTAACAAATATTAGTCAGCAGTTACGATTTCTTTCTTATTGTAGGAACCGCAAGCCTTGCAAACTCTGTGGGGCATCATAAGGGCGCCGCACTTGGAGCACTTTACTAATGTGGGTGCGCTCATCTTCCAGTTTGCTCTTCTCTTATCTCTTCTGCCTTTGGAAGATTTATTCTTGGGACAAATAGACATCTTTACACCTCCTTAATCGCGTTAAAAATATCACTTATTGCTGCCATGCGGGGGTCCGGGATAAAAGTATCACATCCGCACTCACCTAAATTTCGGTTCTTGCCGCAGACGGGACACAATCCCTTGCATGTCTCCTTACACAAAACCTTCATAGGCAGGCTCATAATCATTTCATTGTCGATAAGAGTTTCGGCATCCATCTCGTAACCGTTCATAAAGTACTGCTCGTCATCATCGATTTCATGATAACCGTCAGGCTTAACCACGGTCGTCTCAAAGGATAAAGAAACCGGAATATCAACAGGCTCGAGGCATCGACTGCACTCTCCGCCGAGTATAACATTCATATTCCCTTTAAGCTCAAGCTTACCGTCTCCGATATTGTCTATCGTGAGTTTAAGGGGCTCACGGGATTTAACGGGGTAATCTTTAAAACCGTCATTAAATACCTCTGCTTCATAAGGAACTTCGATTTCGGCATGTTTACCCTGAACTTCAAAGTACTCAGTTAGGTTGATTAACATACTCTCACTCCTATCCACACCTAAGTGATTATATCTATGTGATAGGAAAATGTCAATAGGTTTTTTAAACTAACTGCGCCTGCACTGCGGTAAGAGCCACAACACCGACGATATCTTCCCAGGAACATCCGCGGGAAAGATCGTTAACGGGCTTGGCAATACCCTGAAGCATAGGGCCGTAAGCTTCCGCCTTACCGAGACGCTGAACAAGCTTGTAGCCGATATTGCCGGCATCGAGGTTGGGGAAAACAAGAACATTGGCACGTCCGGCCACTTCGGAACCGGGAGCTTTGGATTTGGCTACCGAAGGAACAATAGCCGCATCAAGCTGCAATTCTCCGTCAAGGGTCAAAGAAGGATACTGTTCATGAGCGATCCTGGTAGCCTCAACAACTTTATCTACCAATGCATGTTTGGCACTGCCCTTGGTGGAGTGTGAAAGCATCGCGATAATGGGTTTTGCTCCCACAAGCTGATAGAAGCTCTTGGCACTGGTATCTGCAATTGCTGCGAGTTCTTCCGCATTGGGGTCCTGATTGAGTCCGCAGTCGGCAAAAAGGAAGGTTCCGTTTTCACCGTAAGTGCAATCGGGCACATCAAGGATAAAGAAACCGGACACAAGCTTAACTCCGGGTGCCGTATGAAGAATCTGAAGTGCGGGTCTTAAAGTGTCTGCCGTAGCATGGCAGCATCCCGCAACCATACCGTCAGCGTCATTGGCCTTAACCATTACCACGCCGAAGGTAAGATAGTCAGTCAAAAGAATCTCGCGAGCCTTCTCTTCCGTCATGCCTTTGGCCTTACGGGTCTCGTATAAGAGATTCGCATATTCGTCAAACTTGTCGCAGGTCTTAGGATTAACAACCTTGATGCCCGAAAGGTCAACTTCGAGCCAGCCTGCGCCGTCCATAATCTTTTCTTCATCACCGATCATGATGATGTCTGCAATTCCCTCTTCCATAATATGAGCAGCGGCGATAAGCACACGCTTGTCAGTGGACTCGGGAAGAACGATGGTTTTTTTGTCAATTTTGGCTTTTTCTTTAATACCGTCGATATAAGACATAGATATCCTCCTAACAATAAGAGATTTATATAAGATTGTCAGTTATTTAACAAACTAAGAATAATTGTATTAAAAAAAGAACAATGTATCTTGTATACAATAACCTTGATAATATGGATTATATCTGAATGTAAGCACTTTCACAATACCCGCTCATGTACAAAATTAAATACAATTTCGGATTGTTAAAACCGATACAATGTGTTAAACTTTTATCAATCCATATCGGAGGTATATGTATCAATGACTGTCGCTTCTGTAATATGCGAATACAATCCCTTCCACTCGGGGCACAAACACCAGTTAGATTATATCAGGCAGGAAATAAAAGCCGATTATATCGTCTGCATCATGAGCGGTGATTTTGTGCAGCGCGGTGAACCTGCGATTTTTTCAAAAGAATTGCGTACCAAGTGGGCTCTTGAAAACGGTGCCGATGCTGTTTTTTTGCTACCCTCTTACTACTCTCTGGCCGGTGCCGACCTTTTTTCTTTCGGCGCTGTAAGTTTTCTTGATAAGATGGGCTGCATCGACTGTTTGTGTTTCGGTTCGGAATCCGGTGATATTGAGCGGATTAAAAACTGCGCCGAAGTTTTGTCAAAAGAAGGCACTATAGAATCCCCCTTCATTAAAGAATCAATGAAGCAGGGCCACTCCTATCCTGCGGCCAGACAGCTTCTTTTTCCTGAGTATAAGGATATATTGTCCGAGCCCAACAACATCCTGGCTATTGAATATGTGATGTCACTCATTCAGCTCCGAAGTTCCATTAAGCCTGTCACCCTCAAGCGCGACGGTCAGGACTACAATGACTCTTCCGCCGATTTAAGCACACATCATATGAGCGCCTCCGCATTAAGGAAGCTGATTCTGTCGGGAGCCAAAGAATTCATCGGTAACTCGGAATATCTTCCTTATGATTTAAAAGATGTCCATAAGCCCGTGTGCGTTAAGGATTTTTCCAAAGAACTGTTCTATGCGCTTTTGTTAAATAAAGAAAAGCTTGAAGAATATCTTGATATAAATGAGGATCTTGCAAACAGAATAAGAAATCTTTTGGGTGAGTTTGAAGATGCGGATTCTTTTGCACTTTCGATTAAGACAAAAAATCTTACCTATGCTCGTATTATGCGGGCGCTGGCACATGTTCTGACGGATATACGCGAAACTCCGGACAGCCTCAGAAAAATTGCACAAGAATGCGAAGGTCTTAGGCTTTTAGGCTTCAGAGAGTCAGCAGAACCGCTTCTTAACAGGATATCTAAGTCTTCAAAGTTTAAGATTATTACGAAAGTTCCGGCTGAATACTCCTCGTTAAATGACGCCACCCGCAGAGTTCTTGACAAAGACTTGTTCGTATCTTCTCTTTATGACAAGGCAGCCGGAATAAAAACTCCCGAATATTCCAAAAAAATAATAATCTTCTGATAACAAAACCCCGAATGTTGCTCAGACATCCGGGGTAAAATTTTAGTTCTTAAAGCTGTGTATCGGAGCGGGAATTCGTCCCGTTCTGTTGATGAACGCATCACAGGAGAAAGAATTAACGGGCATTACCGGAGCGTATCCGAAGAGGCCGCCGAATTCAACCACATCTCCTTCTTTTTTGCCGATGGCGGGTATCAAACGAACTGCCGTAGTCTTCTGGTTAACCATACCGATGGCCATTTCGTCCGCAATAATACCTGAAATGGAGGTGGCTTTTGTATCGCCGGGGATGGCTATCATATCAAGGCCAACCGAACATACACAGGTCATGGCCTCAAGCTTCTCAAGAGTAAGAGCACCTGCCTGCACCGCATTAATCATTCCCTGATCTTCGCTGACAGGGATAAACGCGCCGCTGAGACCGCCTACGTACGAAGAAGCCATTACGCCCCCCTTTTTAACCTGGTCGTTTAATAGTGCCAGTGCAGCCGTCGTACCGGGAGCGCCCGCATATTCAAGGCCGATTTCACAGAGAATGTCGGCAACCGAATCACCGATGGCAGGTGTGGGTGCCAAAGAAAGGTCCACGATACCGAAGGGTACATTCAAAGCCTTGGAAGCTTCTCTTGCCACCAGCTGGCCCACTCTCGTAACCTTGAAGGCTGTCTTTTTAATGGTTTCGCATAAAACTTCCAAATCGGCGCCGCGAACGGATTCAAGGGCATGTTTAACTACACCGGGACCACTTACACCGACATTAATGATGCAATCGGCTTCCGTAACTCCGTGGAAAGCACCTGCCATAAAAGGGTTGTCATCGGGAGCGTTACAGAATACCACAAGCTTCATGCAGCCTGCGCTGTCATTGTCTTTGGTAAGTTCTGCGGTTTCTTTGATAATCTCGCCCATGAGGCGAACAGCGTCCATATTGATACCGGTTTTGGTGGAACCTACGTTAACGGAGGAACATACACGCCCGGTTTCAGCCAGTGCTCTGGGAATGGACCGAATAAGAAGCTCCTCGGATGGAGTCATACCCTTTGATACCAAAGCACTGAATCCGCCGAGTAAGTTAACACCCACATCGGTAGCGGCTTTATCAAGAGTTTTGGCAATTTTAACGTAATCATCAACGGTCTTGCAGGCTGAAGCACCAATAAGTGACACAGGTGTCACAGATATTCTTTTGTTAACGATGGGAATACCGAATTCATGAGAAATCTCTTCTCCCACCTTAACAAGGTCTTTGGCCTTATTGGTAATCTTGGCATAAACCTTGTGGCACAGAGCGTCAACATTCGAGTCGATACAGTCAAGAAGGCTGATACCCATGGTGATGGTGCGCACGTCAAGGTTTTCTTTTTCTATCATTTCATTGGTCTCTTTGACCTCAAATATATTAATCATCTTAAGTCTCCGCCGTAATTAAATTCTGTGCATGGAATTGAAAATGTCTTCCTGCTGGCACTTTATGATTACACCGATTTCTTTGCCGAGTGCATCAAGTTCATCGGAAATGGTACCGAATTTCTTGGTGGCATTGTTCATATCCACAATCATCATCATGTTGAAAAAATCCGAAACGATGGTCTGGGAAATGTCAAGGATATTGATGTTGTTGTCGGCAAGATAGGTGCAGGTCTTGGCAATGATTCCTACGGTATCTTTACCTACTACGGTGATAATGGTTTTATTCATGAGTTCTCCTTTTGCCTTAAGCGGCGGATTATTGATTACTATGGATTATATTTCAATCGCCTTAAGAGGGCAATCTCTTTTTGCAACAAGAATGGGGAAATCGTTGCCCTTATATTTATTGTCGGCTGCCTCTATTTCAAGTCGAACGGTTTCGTAAGCAAGTTCGGGGAGGTTGTTCTCACGGCTTAAATGGCCGAGAATAACGGCTTTCATGTCATCATGAAGAAGCCTTGAAATCATTCTTCCGCTGTTTTCGTTGGACAAATGTCCTCTGTCCGAAAGAATGCGCTGTTTAAGATAATACGGGTAAGGACCTACCTGAAGCATTCTGATGTCGTGATTGGCCTCAGCCATAAGGATGTCAAGGCCTTCAAGGCAGGAAACCGTATATTCGTCGTAATTGCCAAGGTCGGTGATGACGGCTGCTTTTTTGCCCTCGGAACATACCTTGTAAGCTACCGGCTCCGCTGCGTCATGGGAAATCCTGATGGGATTGATAACCATGTCCTTGAGGGTAACGGGAACGTCGCTTTTTACAACATTAAAAAGCGCATCGTCGATATCTTTAAGGCCCGATGCACTCTTAATCCCCCTGATAGTCCCTTCGGTTGCGTAAATTGGTATGGAAAACTTACGGGAAATAACCGAAAGTCCCTTAATATGGTCGCTGTGTTCGTGTGTTACAAATATAGCATCCAGGTCCGAGGGGCTTACATCAAGCCCCTTAAGACCTTCAAAAGTTTTTTTGGCACTTATACCCGCATCAATCAATATACTCGTCGTATCGGAGCCCACATAAATGCAATTTCCGCTTGAGCCGCTGGCGATACTGCAAAATCTCATTTAAAATTAGTCCTTCCAGTAAATTTCCAAAACGTCGCCGTCGTTAAGAGCCTCCATGTATTTGGCATTTTCGCCGTTATGGAGGGTCACGATGCTCTTACCCTTGGGATCGTTTAAATCAAAATCGATGTAATCGAATACGTCGATGAAAATGTAATAGTATTTGCCTGTAAGCGTTACGGGACTGTTGTTGACAATAACCGTAATGGTGGCACCCTTCTGCTTCTCCTGGGCTTTTGCGTCAGCCTCCGAAGGCTTGTCGTTGACATGAGAAACGTCGACATTTTCAACCTTTTTGGCGTCATCCGTTCCGAGGACGTCCATAAGCTGTTCTTTGGTGCATGTATCCAAAACTTCGATGTGGTCGCCTTCGTTAATCTCATAGGAAGGAGTAACCTGCTGACCGTTGGCAAATACAGGTCTGGTAAATTCAACAACCTGACCGTCCACAAGAAGCTTTAAGCCTTCTTTGAACTCCGGAAGGTCGGAAATCTTGGCTTTGGCGCGCATTCCGGCTGTAGATTCAATTATGACAACCCTGTCATTGGATGTAACCTTTGTAGTGATATCCGCAGGCTCGCCATTGACCGTAATCATAG
>CAMNCH010000038.1 GCA_946534145.1 uncultured Lachnospiraceae bacterium | reverse complement strand
AATACCGAGAATGTAGTTGGTAAAGGTAGCAAGTATAGCCCAGACGATGGTCCATCCGAGTATGCCCATGAATATGTTAAAGTAACCGCCGTTTGAAGAAAACAGGGTCTTAAAGTTGTCAAAACCAACCCACTTAAACAATGATGTGATATAGCCGTCATGAGAACCGTCGTAATTGGTAAAGGCTATAAGAATCATGAATACTATAGGCAAAAATGAAAAGCATACAATTCCGAGAACCGGAAGGGATAAAAGAGTCTTGTAGAAATTTTCATCCACCAAAGACTTTAAATCATCTATAAACTTATTGATTTTCTTGCCCTGAGCCTTTTTAAGCTGAAGATCGTATGCGTTCTTAACGCTTAAGCCCATGGTGTAAAAGAAAGCAACAATAAGGAACAAAGTCAGAATTCCGTATAAAAGAATTTTGAACGAGTTGTCATTGTAAGTAGTTACATATGTATCAAAGAAAGCATCGTATTCTTTGGAAGGTCCCACCTTACCCAAAGAAGGAAGCATGGAAATCCAGTAAAAGCCTCCGGTAATCATATACCAGATAAAAAGCACTTCAAAGCCGAGGAAAATAACTCCTCTGGCAATCTGTCCTCTTACGAAACAACCAAGACCCATAACGGGTGCTGAAAGTTTGGTAAATATATCACCCTTTATAAATGCTTCGGCAAAAGAAGGCCCGCCTGCTCTTTTATTTTTCTGTCTGTTCTTACCCATAAGGATCCCTCTCTATGTTTATTAAGAGTTTAAAGTCATTTGGGTTGGGGAAAAATCCCCAACCCTCATGAAAACTTATAATGTAGAATTCAAATTATTCAACGGTAATCATACCTGTTGTGGAATCAAAAGTGATTGTGTAAGTGCCTGCTGCGGGAGCCTTAACATTGTCGCCGCCTGCTACGCCGTCAGCGCCATAGTTTTCATCCCAGCCGTGAGCTCTTCTTACCTTAAATTCGGAATCAGCTGCAAGTTCAATGCCTTCAGCCTTGTAGGTGGTACCGTCGTCCTGAATTTCCATTTCGAAATCGGTATCCCAGTTGGTTCCGTTAACGGTTCCGATTACTGCCCATTCGTTGTAGCTGGTCTTAACGATTTCGATGGTAGCGGTAGAAAGATCTGCTGCAGGAGAGAACTTAACGAAGTAGTATCCGTCTGCCTCTGCCACAATGTTATCTCCACCGGGAACGCCGTCCTTACCGAAGTTAACGTCCCAGCCGCCGCCCTGGCGAATCTTGAATTCATCGCCTGCTACGAACTTAATGGGTTCTGAATAGTAAACTGCTTCACCGGGCTCAGCAATCTGAGTCATGGGAATATCTGTGCTCCAGCCGTCGCCGTTCATGCCGCCGATTACGGAGAATGCATTCTTTTCATCTGCTGTTACATTGAATACGGCTCTGATAGAGTCATCGTATGTCTGAAGAACTGCCTTGAGGGAATCATCGGAACCGTCTGAAGCCTTAATGCCTGTAGCGATACCTTTTGCAAGATCCCACCATTTACCGTGTACGTTACCCTGGGGCTTAGCAAACTTAGCCTGCTCTGCAAGAGCTCTTAAACCGGGGTCGTTCTGAACTGCATCGTTGGCCTGAACATTTAAGTTGGAAGGTCCGAAGCCCTGATCGTTGTATCTTTCAAGCTGGCACTTCTCGCCGGATAAGTACTGAGCGAGTTTGGAAAGGCATGCGCCCTTAGCTGCGTCTGTCTGAGGCTTAACGCCGAACATCTTACCGCCGGAGAAAGAACCGATCTGATATTCCTTGCCGTCTACGGTGTAAGTGGGAAGCTTAGCTGTTCCCCAGTTGTCACCGAGGATTTCTTTTGCTACTTCATTCTTCCAGGGACCGGAAACAACTACACCTGCGGGAATAGCTGCCTGGAACTCTTCGACTTCGGAAGAACCGTTCCAAACGCCTGAAGAAATAATCTGGTACATACCCTTGGCTGCGATAAGACCCTTATCGGAATTGAAGGTATCGTTAACGGAGATGAATTCACCGTCATCGTCTGTAACCCATGTGGAGTCACAACCCATTCCAAAGAAGAAGCCTGCATCATAGAAGCCGTTTTCAAGATCGTAGCAGAAGGTTCTGCCGGTCTTCTTACAAGCTGCGATGATACCGTCAACCGTCTTAACATCATCTTCTGTGAAAAGGCTCTTATCGTAGAATACATAGTAGCCGTTATCTGATGTGTAAGGGTAAGCGTAAAGAGCATCGCCTGAAGCAACGGAGCTTACTGCACCTGCGTCATTGGATGTACGAACGAACTCTGCTGCCGCATCACCAAGCTGTGCAAGAGCACCGCCCTGGATAAGGCGAGCGAGCTGGTCCTGAACGAATGCGAAAAGGTCAGCGCCTGCTTCTACGTCGGTTAACATCTGTGTAGCGGCATCTGCTTCGGATACAGGTGATACTGTAGCGTTTAACTTAATGCCGTCTGTATTGGTGCTGTTAAAGTCATTAATCTGAGTCTTGGTAAGTTCAACAAGTTTCTCAGGTACCCATACGGTAATGTCATACTCGTATTTGGTCTCACCCGAAGGTGCTGTTCCGGTTGAACCGGATGTGCTTGTGCTTGTAGTATCCTTCTTGCCGCAGCCTGCAAGCATTGCGACTACCATTGCAAGAGAAAGAACAAGTGCTAAAAGTTTCTTTTTCATTTCAATCCCTCCTGATATTTGATGGAACCCCAGTGCTTAAATCGGTGACTTAAGCATCTGCCCCATAAAATACATTGGTAAGTTTCGATTGTGCGATTTATTGCGCAATCGGTCATCCTTACAATAAAAATTTTAGATTTTTTTGTGCAAAATGTCAATACGGACAAATTTCACATAATTATCTTTTTCTTTTTGTTGGATTTTACGAAAATCTGCGAAACTTTTTAACGCCCCGTTAATCAGATTTTCGAAAAAGAAACACCCCACCGTTAAATCGGTGAGGTGTAAGCAGTTACTGATCAAGTTTTTTAAGCTGTTTCTCCGCGTTCTGGGAGTGCCAGGTGCCGGGAAAGAGCTCAATGACTTTATTAAAGGTAAGCTTTGCATCTTCTTTTTTGTCAGATGACTGGTAAGCCATGCCCAGATAGTACAAAGAATCCTTGTGGGTGGGGTCGAAATAAACGGCTCCGTTGAAGTAAGCGATTGCATCCTCGTACTGACCGGCCTTGTAAGCGTTATAGCCTTCGTCATAGTAGGCCTGAGTGACCGCGGGAGCGATTGCCGCCTTTAAAGCACCGTGAAGCCTCTTGTAGTTCTCACTGGTGCCGTCGGTCCAGCCTGACTCATCCACATCCTTAATGTAATCCGCAACTTCAAGGAAGGATTCCGGATTCTCAAGGTAAATGGCTGCTGCCTTAAGGAGATTCTCCATGGACTGAAGAGTACCTTCCGTACCCGCATAAGCTCCGAGGCTCTCCTGAAGAGTAGCATTCTCGGCTGTAGCATTGCTGAGCTTTTGCTCAAGTTCGCTTATGGTGATGTTTTTGGCATCAAGCTGATTGTCTATGGCTTTAATCTCTTCCTGGGCTTTCATACGCTCGTGATTGATACGTCCCGGGAAAACGGTAAGCATCATGGCAGCTGCGCCGATTGCTATACCGAATAATATGTTAAGCACCGTATTGGAGCCTTTTTTCTCTTTTATGCCGAGGGGCTGAATAATAAGCTCGTTGCCGTCCACGTAGGAAGTGCTGGTCTGCTCTTCCTCACCCTTTTTCCTGCCTTTTTTCTTGGAAGCGGGGTCGTCCGGGGGATTAAGCATTCTGTCTGCTTCGGCAAGATATCTTAAAGTGGTAAGGTTGTTAACGTCGATGACCTTGCATTTGTCAAGTTCACGCTTCGCAAGTTCGGGACGGTTGGCCTTTAAATAGCAGAGTGCAAGGAGCTGATGGGCCCTTACGAAATTGCCGTTGGTCTTGAGCACACCCTTTAGCTGAATAACCGCCATGTCTATGCCGTCATCGGTCTTGCAGTACTCAAGGGCTTTGTTGTATTTCTTGATGGCGTCGTTAAGATCGTCAAGTTTGGCGGTGTTGGACTGAACCATGTCGAGATAATCGGCAGCCATGTTTTTCTTGGGCTTTAAGTTCTTGCTGATAACCCACTCGCATAAAGCGGCGGTTACTTCACCCATCTCAAAATACACAAGTCCGAGAAGGTTTCTCGCCTTAATATTGTTCTTATTAAATTTTAAACTCTGTCTTAAGGATACTATTGCGCCGGAAAGGTCTCTGACCTTGGCCATCTCCAGTCCCTGATTGTAAAAGAAATTGGAAGTTCTGATAATCTTCTTGTACAGGGTTACGTCGGCAAGGCAGTTGGTGCAGAAGCTGTGTTCCGAAAGCTCGCATCCGCAGTTGTAACATCTCATGGATTAATTGTCCTTGTCTTCCTTAATAATGCGGATGAAAAGGTCCGCAACATCCGTAATATCCTGATTGTATATGGCGTCGCCCACTTCCTCGACCTCGAGGCTTGGGTTAAATTTCTTTAATTCTTCTTCAAAATTAATCATTATCCGTTCCTTCTAAAGCAAGGGCTTTAATCTCCCCTACCAGATAAAGAGAACCGACTGCGTAGTGCATGTCGCAGCTCTCATCGTTTAACAGTGACTTTATACCCTCTGAAACACTGTCCTCCCAGCATACCTTAACGCCGCCTTCAAAGGCCTTCATAAGCCTCTCCCTATCGGCCGCTCTGTAGCTTGCAATCCTGCAAAGAACAATGCTGTCAAATAATCCGCTCTCTTTAATAAGTCCGGCCACTTTCTCGATATTCTTGTCGGAAACGGCACTGTACAGAAGATTTCTGTGACCCGCTCCGTCTCTTTCAACGCTTTTAAGGAAGGCTTCTATACCGTCTTCGTTGTGACCGCCGTCTATTACGAAGCCTTCTGATATTTTTTCCATTCTGCCGGGCCATATCATGGATTTAAACCCATCAAGACACTTTTGTCTGTCAAGTTTAACCTTGAGACTGTCTGACAAAAGCCTGAGAACCTCAAAAGAAACCGCGGCATTTTCAGCCTGGTACAAAGCTCTCGTATTAAGAGAAAATTTGACAAATCCATCATACAAAGATTGCATTGAAAAATCAATCCCTGCACCCGACGTTTCTAAATTCTTAATATTTTCCTTCGAAATAAAGCAGGCGGGGGAGCCAAGTTCCCTTGCGCGGTTAAGAATCACATCGTCAAAAGAAGCATTCCTGCTGAAATGAACCACCGGCACTCCGGGCTTGATGATGCCTGCTTTTTCAAAGGCAATCTCCTCTTTGGTATTGCCCAGGTACTCGCAATGATCGAGACCGATTTCCGTAATGGCGCATACCTTGGGAGCGGCAATCGAATTGGTCGCATCCAGTCTGCCGCCGAGTCCCGTCTCCAGTATTATTACATCCGGGCGCTTGTTCTTAAACCATATGACAGCCATGAAAAACAAAAACTCAAAAAAGGTGGGGTGGTAAGAAGAAAAGCCTTCTTTTCTCCTGAATGCCTCAACTTCCGACTGTACATAATTAAATGTATTGACAAATTCCCTTTCGGATATCATCTCATTATTGATCATGAAGCGTTCTCTCATGGTAACAAGATGAGGGGATGTAAACATTCCCACCGTAAGGCCGTTTTCCTCAAGGGCCGCACGCAAATAAGCACAAACGGAACCTTTTCCGTTTGTGCCCGCTACATGCACTGTAGGTATACTGTAAGAAAAATCTCCCAATTCATCCAGAAATGCCTTGGTCTTTTCGGGCTCGTTCTTGGATGTAAATCTGGGTATGTTAAGCAGATACTCCTCTGCCTGTGAATAAGTCATGTACTAAAACTCCGATCGTTACATTAATTCACCACGATAACACTGGTAACAATACGACCCGCCTCATTCTTGTAACGCATGAAGCTGGTGTTTTGGGGCACCTGCATTCTGGTACCTTCCACGCAGATTGTTACGCCGCGGAAAATTTTTTCATTTGCAAGTATAACACTTCCCTTGCCTTTTTCAATAATTTCCGCCAAAAGTTCTTTTTCTTTTTTTGCTTTGTCGAGTGCTTCGAAAAGTTCGTCCTTCTTCTCGTTAAGAGCCAAAAGAAGTCTGTCAGTGGCTTCGCTGTTGATGTCCTTGCCAAGACGCTTCTGTTTGACGATTTCCGTCATCTTCTCAACTATCTCGGAGAGCTTCTTCTGGGCATCGGTTTCTTTTTGGAAGCTTTCAACGTATCTGTTGTAGTCTTCTTCGGAATAGCCGCCTGCCACAAAGGTTTTGGTCTCCATTTCGTTGCCGATATTGATGGCGCTTACACCCGTAAGTCCCCGTACGGAACCGCCCAGGATAAGACCGTTCTTGCCTTCCGCAATAACCTTGGCGCCTGCATAAACATTGGCATTTATGAAAGAATTGGAGCGGATGTTGCCCCCCGCTTCAACGTTGGCATGCTCGATAAATTCTGCCGAAACGTTTCCTTTGGCCGCAACGTGACCGCGCTGATTGCCCTGAATGCCACGCACCAGCACCACATCGCCGCCTGCATAAATCTCCGCAGCCTCAACAACGCCGTCCACAACCACATTACGGCTGGCACGGATTACGACGCCGGTTCCCACATTTCCTTTAATATGAATGTCGCCAAAGAACTCAATCTTGCCGGTCACCAGATCCACGTCACCGGAAACCTCGTGAACGTTCTTAATATCTACATGACCGTCTACGTAGTCAATCTTACCGGAAACGGTGGCTACGTATTCGTCGGGATTTTTGTCATTGCTGATGCCGCGACCCCTCAAAGCGGGAAGCTCGCGGGCAGCCTTGGCCTGAATGTCCTTGCCGTGAACGTCGAAACCGTTCCTGCTGGTAACGGCATGGTGATAGATGGCTATAACGGAGCCTTCCTGAACATTGGTAAGACTGGACATGGAAGTATAGTCCACCGTACCGTCCTCTCTCACCGCCGGCTTTCTTTTGTCCGATGTGTCAAAGAAAAACTCGTAGTAGCCGTTCTTGCCTTCTATAGGCTCGGTACCGTTGGCCACAAGTATCTCACGGCCGTAAACATGCTTCTTGGCAATGGCTGCGATATTGGAAGTATGGTAGCCTTTATTGACTTCGTTCTCTTTTAAGAACTGCATGATGGTGTCGTGGCTGTAGTAGTCATCCCCGTCCTTTGGCGGATAAAGAAAAATCCATGCCTTCATGCTGTCGTCGGAAACTCTTACGTAAGAGCCGTTCTTAATACAATAAGGGCATTCTTCAACAGGCTCTGCTTCATGAGAACCTACATGGGGATCTATTATTTTTTCTTTTTCCATTCCCTTAAGCATCTCGTCGAGATTTGCAAGGGATTTAAGAAGATCCTCAGCCAATGTCGCCACCTCCGGGTTACACAGTTTTTTACCTTTATAATCTATCATCTCAATATTATCAAAGAAGCAAAATCTCTTCAAGAAAAAAGGGGAATTGGATGAAACTACATAACAGTTTCGCTTTTTGTTATTTTTAAACTAATTGTTAATTCAAAATAATTACAATATATCCAACAAAAGGGATTTTGTCCCAAATAAAAAGGAGAGATAATACATGAAATTAAAGGGAATCTTATTAGCATCGGCGATTGTCCCGATTTTGACAATCTGCATTGCTCTTGCGACTTACGTCTCGTTTAAGTCAAGCGATGCATTAAGGCACGAGAACCAGGTCGCTCTTCAGGCAACCGTATACGCCTTAAGAGACGATTACAGTTCCACCGAAGAGAACAATTATTTCATCGGCGAAGACGGTCACCTCTATAACGGTGAAGACTGGGATATTTCCGAAGATTACAAAGTACTCGACGAAATCAAGGAAAAAAGCGGTATCGTAGCAACAATTTTCTATGGAAATACCCGTTACTCAACATCCGTTACCAAGCCTGACGGTACCAGAGCCGTAGGCACGACCGCAGGAGATGCTGTGGTTAACAGAGTTATTAAGGAAGGTCAGGAGTATTTCGCAGCCAACGTTGACGTAGCCGGCACTCCTCACTTTGCATACTACGTTCCCATATACAATGACGTAAACGGCCAGAAAGTTCCTGTAGGTATGATGTTTGCAGGAAAACCCATGAAGGACTTAAACCGTGAAATCGGTGCCATCATCCAGGGTATCATTATTATGGCAATCGTTATGGTTGTCATCGCCGTACTTGTTGTTATTTGGATAGCAGGCAGACTCAGCAAGCGCTTCCAGGCAGGCGTTGAAGTACTCGGTAAGGTTGCGGACGGCGACTTGACCGTTGACGTGGATTCCGCACTTCTTAAAAAGAAAGACGAATCCGGCGACATTGCAAGAAGCGTTAAGAACCTTGAAGAGAAGCTTTCAAATGTTATTACCGGAATTATCAACAAGAGTAACGATGTAGACGAATGTGCTACCTCTCTCGGCCAGTCTTCCGAAGAATGTGCCACCACAATCGACCAGGTTGAGCGTGCAATTCTTGAAATTGCCGACGGCGCTACCAGCCAGGCAAGCGATACCACTTCCGCTACCGAAAAGGTTATCGTTATGGGTGAACTCGTAGAGCAGACCAACGAAAGCCTTGAAAAACTTAATGCAGTATCCAACGAGATGGAAGAAAGCGGTCGTTCCGCTTCCGACACCCTCACAAAACTTGAGAACGTTAACGAAAAGGCCAAGGATTCCATCGAGATTATTTACAATCAGACCAACACCACCAACGAATCCGCCAAGAAGATCAGCGAGGCCGTTAACCTTATTACATCCATTGCAGAAGAAACCAACCTTCTTTCTCTCAACGCTTCCATCGAAGCTGCAAGAGCGGGCGAAATGGGTAAGGGCTTTGCAGTCGTAGCAGGTCAGATTTCCAAGCTTGCCGAACAGTCCAACGAATCCGCAAAACAGATTGAAGATATTATCTCCACTCTTATGGCTGACTCCGAGAAGGCCGTTGCCACCATGGACGAAGTAAAAGAAATCATGAACAGCCAGAGCGACATGGTTGCCGAAAGCGGCGAAGTATTCAAGAAGGTACTTACCGATATCGATGTTTCCAGAGACGGCATCAAAGAAATCTCCGACAACATGAAGGAGCTTAACAAGTCCCGTCAGACCGTTACGGACATTGTTTCCAACCTCTCCGCAATTGCCGAAGAGAATGCCGCAAGCACCGAAGAAACTTCAGCTTCCACCACGGAAGTTTCCTCCAGTGTTCAGGAAATCTCTCAGAATGCTTCTCACTTAAGAAACATTTCTTCAGAGTTAAAGCAGGCAATCAGCATCTTCAAGATTTAAGCAGTTCCGAACATTTCATGTTTATAAAAAAACCGGAGGCCTACAGGTCTCCGGTTCTTTTATGTCTTATAAATACCATAGCCGAAAGGGGCTGAATGGTGGCAAACCCCTTGGCGGGCTTTAAAGGTTCCGCCGATGCTCTGTCTGCATCCACGTAGACGTCCCAGTCTCCGTAAGGGAGAACTATCAGTCTCTGATTCATGCACGCATTAAAATAAACAAGAATCTCTTCTTCGTCTCTGGGTCTGAGTTTAAAGCCCATAAGACCTTCGCCCACACCGCTTCGGATGCGCGAAATTGTTTTTTTGACATCATAGCGGTCCGAAAGCCTTAAAACTCTGTGGGCCTTTCTGAAGGCTATGAGCCCTTTGTAGTACTCATATACGTCTCTTACAATCTCATCGCTTGCGGCAGAATAATTGATGGCGTTAACGCCGTCGCCTGCCTTGTAGCTGTTTTCGTTGAAGCTTCCGTTTGTATTGACCTTGGTACGCATCAGTTCCTCACCCGCCTGAATAAAGGGGATTCCCTGACTTAAGAACACAAACGCAGCCGCAAATTTATTCATTCTGGCTATTTCCGTCTCGTACACATCGGGACAGGCCATTCTCAGTCTGTCGTGAAGAGTGTTGTTGTCATGACAGGATACGTAGTTAACGGTTCTGTCGGGGCTCTTGCTCCACTTGTAAAGACCCGTAAAGCACTTCGCCAGCTTTCTTTGGCCCTTCAAGCTACCGGACACATAACCCTTGGTCTTGTCAAAAAGACCGCCTCTCAAGGTGTCACGCATGGTGTCGTTAAAGAAGGCAAACTCAGGCATTTTGGAAGAATTCTTCTGTGTAGCCAAAGAAACCCTTCTGCCTGCCGCCGTGTGGAGACTCCAGCCTTCTCCGTAGAAGATTACGTCTGGTCGCACACTCTTAACGCGGTTGATGATTCCGTTAATGGTATCCACGTCAATCAAACCTGCGAGATCGAACCTGAAGCCGTCAATATGGTACTCTGTAGCCCAGTAATACACGGAATCTTCAATAAACTTACGAACCATGAATCGTTCTGAAGCCACATCGTTGCCGCAGCCGGAGCCGTTGGAAAGATTGCCTTTTTTGTCGGTTCTTACAAAGTATCCGGGCACAATTTTGTTAAAAGAAAACTCCGCGGCATCGGCCACATGATTGTATACCACATCCATTACGACACTTATCTTGTTGTCGTGGAGAACCTTAATCATCTGCTTAAGCTCGCTTATTCTTGCGGCACCGTCATAGGGGTCGGTGGAATAGGTGCCCTCGGGTACATTATAGTTCTTTGGATCGTATCCCCAATTGTAGCCGGGTTCTTCTTCTTTTTCATCAAGAGAAGAAAAATCGTACATGGGAAGGATGTGCAAATGTGTAATACCAAGTTCCTTCATATGTTCGATTCCGGATGCATCGCCGCTTGGGGTATGCGTTCCGGTCTCAGCAAGACCCAAAAACTTACCCTTCTCATAGATACCGGAATTGGGTGCTGCGGTAAGGTCCCTGATGTGACCTTCGTATATAACCGCATCGGTAATTCCTTCTGCTATGTGGGGATTCATGTCGGACTCCCAGCCTTCGGGGTCGGTGGAACTTAAATCGATTACCATGGCTCTGTCGCCGTTTACGCCCACAGACTTGGCATAAGGGTCGCAGACTTCAGCAGTCTCGCCGTCACGCTCCACTAAATATGTATAGTAAATTCCGTGAAGATCGTCCTCCACGGTAAGACAGTATACTCCCTTGTCTTCCTCCTTCATGAAAAGTGTCTCCAGCACTTCTCTGTCGTCGGTGTCCCCCGACTTATAAAGGCGCAGACTTACACTGTCGGCAAGAGGAGCCCACACCTTAAATGCAGTCTTCTCTTTGGTCCAGGTTGAGCCTAAATCATGGCCGCTGTAACAGTATTCATTCTCCAATCTTTTGTAATTTTTTTCCATAAAACTCAATGCATTATACTCCGCGCGCAAAAAATAGCGCAATTACGAAAATTTACGAAACTTTTATTATGATACACTATTTGCGCAGAAAAATAAAGAGAGCAGACCCTACAAAAAATCTGCTCTCCCTTTCTCAAACTTTATAAGATTTAACTATTAATTCCTGTTTTTTGAGGCAAAACCCACCATAACTGCCGCTGATGCAAAGATAAGTGCAAGTACTGCAAAGATGATGGTTTCCTGAGAGACTTCCAAACCTGTCTGGGGAACTTTATCAAGCTGTTTCTTGGAAGAATCGGGTGCCTGAGCTGTGGTTCCGGACTTGGGAGGCTCTGTGGGAGAAGTGAAAAACTCGCCTTCTTTAAATGTTACCATACCATTTCCGTCAGACTTAAGAAGACCTTCGGCAATACCGTAAATGGTGGAATAAGAGTTTTCAATCTTTCCGTTGTAAGCTACATTGGCAGCCTTAACGGTTCCGGTTACCGCAAACACAGGGTATTCGCCGGTGCCGTAATCATAATGCGCAACGATGTTAACAACATTACCGATAACCTGAATGGTCTGCTTGGGATAAATCTCAACATTTTCTATAAGGGGCGAAGTAACGATAAGAGTGCTTCCTTTGCCCGCTACATATGCTCTGTTAACGTAAGGCGCTTCAACACTTGCTGACACGCCGCCGGTAACCGCAAGGTCTCCGAGTTTTTTGTCCACAGCAACGGTGAATAATCCGGTGGAGCAGTTATTACCGTTAATTACCAGATGATCGCCGTCCTTAATGCTGCCTGTAACATGACCTGTACCGGTAACCCAGTAATTGATGGTGTTATCGGATCCGAACCACTGGCCGCCTTCACAGGTAAGATAATAAGTTACCGGGCCGTCCGCACGGGACTTCATTTCGGGTGTCAATACCAAAGCACAAAGAAGTGCAACCCCCAGCATCAACGTAGATAACTTCTTAAGCATTTTCATTCTAATCCTCCTATTGTTGACTCTCAACATCTTTATCTGCAGTACTTTCATCCAAAGAAACGTACTTGTCTCCGTTTTCGATTTCTTTTGCCACCAGTACAAATCTTCCCACTCCTCCGGGGAGATAATCCGAACAGGTGGACAGCGTTACGAATTTGTCACCGTACTCCGCCGTTATGCCGGTGTCGTAAAAAGAAAGTTTTTTGACATTGTCATAAAAATCAAGAAACTCTTCTTCACTCGCAGCATTGAAAAATTTGTAATATTTAAAGCAGGTATCGGTAGTGTAATAAACCCTCGAAAGAAAGGCCGACATTACCGCATACACATGCTCACAGTCTTTTTCATAAAGATAAAGATAAGGATGCGCTTTGAAATACTCCTCATCCTCATACTTCAAAACATCATAAAACATGATGTCTTTAAAGTTGTGACCGTAGATAATCAGGTTGGTGGAAGCAGGATATATGGAGCTGTCCGAGTCCAAAAAAGGTGTACCTGTCTTATCGTATTTTTTATCAAAATCTTTTCTTAAATAATATTCTTCATCATCCGGAGTCCACATTACCGGATAGTCCACACAGGTGTCGGGAATCTTTATCCAGGCTACCATGTCGGAGTTCTTTAAGAACCATTCCTTGTACGGATTCTCAACTCTTTCCTCGACTATAACCTTCGAGGGATCGAATTCGGGAATGTTAAGAGTGATATCGTCAGCGTTGCTTACATCAGTTTCAGGGACTGAGGCCTCTGCATCGACTTCTGAATCCGGTTCTGAAGATATATCGCTGATTATCTCCTCCACAAGTATGGAGCCGTCTCCTATGTCCTCGGAAACCACCGACAAATCCCGTGTATCCCATACCCAGAACATAACCCCTATTAAAAGGCAGAGGACACTTAGTGTCGCAAGTATAATTATAATTACGCGTCTGTTTGCCTTCACTTTAACCTCATAATTTACATAACTACATTTTAAATTTATCACATTGATATGATTATGTAAACAAAAAAACCTTTAATTTTCTGTTAAAATGGGATTTCTTAATAAAAAAGCATTAAAAAAACTCCGCGTTTGGTTAACATAACCTCACGCGGAGCAATTTATTACTTATCGTAGTAGTATTGGTATTCGTCCACCGGCTCATTGGCCTTTATAAGTATATCCACGAATTCTTCCATCTGCTCTTCGGAGAGTCCCAATAAATCTCTGATTGCTTCAAGAGTATATGTCATATCGGGTGTAAGGTTAACATCCAAGTCATCGGTATTGTAATAATAAGTGTCCTCGGATCTTTCTATTCTTTTTTCAAAGAATACAGCTATATAGCCGATGACATTATTGGATTCGTTCGAATAATTATTGCGACCGGGCTTCCAGTTTCCGGCTTCAAGGTCCTTTTTGACTGCATCATATATGGTTTTGGTCTGCCAATCGCTCAAATCCCATGAATCGGTATTAAGTCCATATTTGGCACTCAGCTCCGAATTATATGAATACAGTGTAAAGTATCCTCCGGAGAGATAATATTCATCATCCTCATGAAGCAGGGTCTTTATCAGATCTTTGTCAGAAACAAAATCAACATATGCTTTGTCAAACTCGGTTTTGTTGTTTCTGGGCACCACAATTCTGTACTCTCGTCTTAAAACCTCTGCGTTTTTAAGCACATATTCTATAGTAACGTAATCATAAACATATTCCTCGTCATCGTTAGAGTCAAAGAAGCGGGCATTCAGCAAATCCTTGTTTTCTATGATGTTTTTGTGGAAATCCATGGTTTTCTGCACAAGTTCTTTGTTCGAGCCGTCAATCGTGTAGGAATTTCCCATATACAGCTGAATCTCCTGAACCTTAGATGCATCCGGAATTCTTTTTTCGATTCCAAGGACATCGTATTTCATGCAAAAGCAGCATATTACTGACAAAACCGCTCCCACTGCGAAACCGACAAAGGTTTTTTTGTTAAAGACTCTTACCGTCTTCTCAAGGAGCATAAGACCTGTGTAATAAGAGATGGCAAGTGCCGCGATGAAGCACAGGCTTCCCTGAATAACATTCATTCCTCTGATTTCTGCTTCCGAGAAGATGTAATAAAGAAGCATACCCAGAATTACAGTACCGGTAATGGTGTAAATCCAGTGAATAATGGGCTTTAAGGGCTTAAAGCTTACCACGTCGCCTGCAGATTCGCTTTTTTTGCCTCTGTACATGAGGAAAGCTATAATCGCAAATATAACACCAACTGCACCATAGATAAGCATTATATGGCCGTTCTCAAGAGAAACGCCGATAAGGTCTCTCGTCATTGTCTCGGGCAGTTCACCTATCCGGTTGTAAGAATACTCTCTTACTGTCCTCATGTTTCGCATCAAACATACAAGCGGTGACAGAAAGTCCGTCTTGGCGCTGAGGCTGAAACTAAGACCATAAAGAAGGTTGGATATCACAAAATTGAAAAGGTTCTCAATTCCAAGCGCCAAAAAGTTAAATGCAAGGTAAAGTAACGGAAGGGCAAACATATTTCCCGTCATCATTGCTATAACCGTAGCAAAAGAGAAGAAGAAAATGCTGTCGATTATTACCGCTCCTATCAGCACAAACACCGACATATGGAAGCCCACACCGATAATAATGAGCGTAAGTATAAAGAGTGCGCCGCCGATTACGTAGGGTATCAGCATAATGACAATACCGGAAAGGTAGTTGGTCACAAAAAGCCCCGCTCTGGTAACGGGAATCGAGTGAAATGCTCCCACGCTCTTAGCAGTATACAAATACATCCAGACAAAAAACGCTGCTATCCAAGCCGTTGCGAAGGCCACAAGCGGAGCCAGATAAATGGCCGCATTATAGAACATATACTTAACTTCAAAAGGATTAAATTCCGTTGTATCTATTCCGTGTCGTATCCATTCCATAATAAGGAACAGGGAAGGTATTACCGCCACAAAAGAAAGCAGTCCCCAGAAAGGCCAGACACTTTTAATATTTCTTTTGAATATAGTCACGTTAAATAACGATGTCTTTGACTTCATAGTGCTCACCTCCCAGTTCATAGATAAAGATTTCTTCGAGAGTCAGGGGAATAGCGTCCACCAGCATGGGGGAATAAGGCTTTAACACCTCCATGGCTCTGTCGGAATTCATACGCATGATAAGCGTAAATACACGGCCGAGTCTTGATGAATGAAGCACCGGAATGTCTGCGGGCAGTTCCGTAACATCCGTTCCGAATACTACCTGAAGCTTAACCATGTTATCCTGAAGTTCTGTCAGGTTTCTTTCAAGAAGAACTTTTCCTTTGTCCATGATTCCTACGTGATCGCAGACGTCTTCAAGTTCTCTTAAGTTGTGGCTGGATACCAGCACGGTGGTGCCGCGTTCGGACACATCGCTCATCATAAGGCTCCATACCTGTCGTCTCATTACCGGATCGAGTCCGTCAACCGGCTCGTCAAGAATCAGGCACTCGGGCATGGTGGAAAGAGCCAGCCAGAAAGCTACCTGCTTCTGCATACCTTTGGATAAATGTCTGATTACTTTTTTCTCTTCAATGGGAAAAGCTTCTTTTAACTTCTCGTAGCGCTCTACGGAAAAAGAAGGATAGATTCCCTTGTAAAAATGCATCATTTCCCTGATGGTGGCATTGGCAAAATAATACCAGTCATCGGGAATGGCGGCGCATCTTGCCTTAATAGACCTGTTCTCCCATACGGGGGTTCCGTCGATGGTTACGCTGCCGCTATCTTCTTTGTAAATTCCGAGAATGTGTCTTATGACGGTAGACTTGCCCGCACCGTTAGGTCCCACAAGACCGTATACGGAGCCTTTCGGAACCGAAATATTGGTGCCGTCAAGGGCTTTAAAACCGTCAAAGGTTTTTACCAAATCCTTTATCTCAATCATACTAAACCGTCTCCCTTATTAATTCCTCAAGTTCCTCATATTGTATTCCAAGGTACTTAAGTTCCGCCAAAATCTCAATAAGTTTTTCCTTAAGTTCTTTTACCCGTTCCTCATCCCGTCTTACATCCGGGCTCACAAAATTTCCTTTTCCCGGAATCGAATAGATGTAGCCCTCATTTTCAAGTTCATTGTAGGCCCTTTGAATGGTGTTTGGGTTAATGGAGAGCTTCACCGCAAGACTTCTTACAGAAGGAAGCTGTTCGTTTATTCCCATGGCACCGCTTATTACGAGCCGCCTGATACTGTCTTTTATCTGTTCGTAGATAGGACGGGAATCCCTGTAGTTAAGTTCAATCAAATAACGCTCCTTTCCGGAATTGTCCCTCCTGGCTGTATTAACCTGTCTAATACAGTTCATACACCTATGATATTGTGGCGGCTCCTTAATGTCAATAAAGGCTTTCTTAAGAAAAGCCAAAGAAAACGCGTTTTTTTCTTAACTGCGGGATTTAAAAAGAAAAATGCCGCCCCAAAGGGAGCGGCACTTGAATGAACTTCTTATTTCTTGAGTGAAGCAAGTCTTTCTGTTACTTCTTTTAACATCTGCTCGTATTTAACAAGCTTGTCCTTCTCCTCCTGAACCTTGGCTTCGGGAGCCTTGGAGATGAAGCGCTCGTTACTGAGCATACCGTTTGAACGCTTGATTTCTCCCTGAAGGCGGGCTTCTTCTTTGGTAAGACGCTCGATTTCAGCGGAGATGTCAACAAGCTCTGCAAAAGGCATGTAGAGGGTTGCGCCCGCAATCACTGCGGATACGGCATCCTCGGGAATGCCTGCCTTGTCGGACTTAATCTCTACTTCGGAAGCGTATGCAAGGGGCTTAAAGTAAATCTCACCGTCCTTGAAGATGTCGCGAACGGAAGCATCGGCACTTACTACATAAACCTTAGCCTTACGTGAAGGAGCTACGTTCATGCCGGTACGTACGTTTCTGATGGAACGAACGGCTTCTTTGATGGTCTCGATTTCTTTTTCCTCGGCCGCAAAAGAAAACTCTTCGGTGTATGCGGGCCAGGTTGAAATCATGATGGATTCTTCTTCGTCCTGGATGGTGGTGAAGATTTCTTCGGTAACGAAGGGCATGTAAGGGTGAAGAAGCTTGAGGGCATCTATGCAAACATGCTTAAGGGTCCAGAGGGCTGCGTTCTTGGAAGCCTTGTCGGTATCGGAATAGAGACGGGGCTTAACCATTTCGATGTACCAGTCGCAGAACTCGTCCCAGATAAAGTCATAAACCTTCTGAACGGCTACACCGAGCTCGTATTTTTCCATGTTGTCGGTAACATCCTTAATGAGGGTGTTGCAACGGGAAAGAATCCATTTATCTACAGGCTCAAGGTCTGCTGCCGCGGGCTTTGAAGGGTTCTCATCGCCCATGTTCATCATGATGAAACGTGAAGCGTTCCAAATCTTATTGGCAAAGTTACGGCTCGCCTCAACACGCTCGTTGTAGAAACGCATGTCGTTACCGGGTGCGTTACCGGTGATAAGGGTAAGACGAAGTGCGTCTGCGCCGTATTTGTCGATAATCTCAAGGGGATCGATACCGTTGCCGAGGGACTTACTCATCTTGCGTCCCTGAGAGTCTCTTACAAGACCGTGGAACAAAACTGTATCGAAGGGCTTCTCACCCATGTTCTCGTAACCTGAAAAAATCATTCTGATAACCCAGAAGAAAATGATGTCGTAACCGGTTACCAAAACGTTGGTAGGGTAGAAGTACTCAAGGTCTTTGGTCTTCTCGGGCCAGCCTAAGGTTGAGAAAGGCCATAATGCTGAGGAGAACCAGGTATCAAGGGTATCGGGATCCTGCTCTAAGTGAGTGCATCCGCACTTGGGACATTTGTCGGGAGCGGTTCTTGCTACTGTAATCTCTCCGCACTCGGGACAATAGTAAGCAGGAATTCTGTGACCCCACCAAAGCTGTCTTGAAATACACCAGTCGCGGATGTTGTCAGTCCAGTTGTAGTAAGTCTTGTCCATTCTTTCGGGAACAAGCTTAATCTCGCCTTCTTTAACAGCTTTAACAGCGGGCTTGATGAGTTCATCCATCTTAACGAACCACTGCTGCTTAATCATGGGCTCGATGGTGGTGCCGCAACGGTCGTGGGTACCTACGTTGTGGGTGTAGTCTTCTATGCGAACAAGAAGTCCAAGGTCATCAAGCTCTTTAACGATGGCTTTTCTTGCCTCGTATCTGTCCATACCTTCGTATTTGCCGCCGTTTTTGTTGATGGTGGCATCATCGTTTAAGATGTTAATCTCGGGAAGGTTGTGGCGCTTGCCTACTTCAAAGTCGTTGGGGTCATGGGCAGGTGTAATCTTAACTACGCCTGTACCGAATTCCATGTCAACGTAAGAATCCTCAACAACGGGGATGGGCTTGTTAACGATGGGAAGCCAAACCTGACGACCCTTAAGGTAAGTATATCTTTCGTCCTCGGGGTTAATGGCTACTGCGGTATCGCCGAGCATGGTCTCGGGACGGGTGGTGGCAAATTCAAGGAACTCTGTGGTGGAGGGCTTGCCGTTTTCGTCTACAAGAGGGTACTTGATGTGCCAGAAGTGACCTGCCTGCTCCTCATATTCAACCTCAGCATCGGAAATGGAGGTGTTACATACGGGACACCAGTTGATAATGCGGGAACCCTTGTAAATCCAGCCTTTTTCATGCATCTTGCAGAATACTTCGGTTACGGCCTTGTTGCAGCCTTCGTCCATGGTGAAACGTTCTCTGTCCCAGTCACAGGAAGAACCCAACTTTTTAAGCTGGGAAATAATGCGTCCGCCGTATTCTTTTTTCCACTCCCAGGCGCGCTTAAGGAAGCCTTCGCGGCCGAGGTCTTCTTTGGAAATGCCCTGTTCTTTGAGCTTTTCGATAATCTTGACTTCGGTGGCTATGGAAGCATGGTCGGTGCCGGGCTGCCACAATGCGTTGTATCCCTGCATTCTTTTGAATCTGATAAGAATGTCCTGCATGGTGTTGTCAAGTGCATGACCCATGTGGAGCTGTCCCGTGATATTCGGAGGGGGAATCACGATTGTAAAGGGTTTCTTGGTTTCGTCTACTTCTGCATGGAAGTACTTCTTATCAAGCCAGTTCTGATAAATCCTGTCTTCCATCTCCTTGGGATTGTAAGTCTTTTCAAGTTCTTTTTTCATATATCCTCCT
>CAMNCH010000037.1 GCA_946534145.1 uncultured Lachnospiraceae bacterium | reverse complement strand
ATGATAGCGATACCGTTGGGGCCGTAACCTTCATAGGAGCAGTATTCGTAGCTAACGGCACTGCCTTCGCCCGCAGCCTTCTTAATACCTCTGTCGATGGTATCGTTGGGTACGTTGTTGGCTTTTGCTTTTGCAATGACTGTAGCAAGTTTAAAGTTATTGGAAGGGTCGGGTCCGCCTTCTTTGACTGCTACTGCAATTTCACGGCCGATGATGGTAAAAATCTTACCCTTGGCGGCATCGTTTTTCTCTTTTTTGTGTTTGATGTTGGCAAATTTTGAATGTCCTGACATTAATTAATCCTCTTCTTTCTCTTTATCTTCTTTTGCCTTTTTAACGGAAACTTTTGTAACCATACGGTTTTCAACCTTTAAAATGGAAAAATCGTATCCGCAATAGTTGGTGGTAAATTCTTCCTTTTTCTCGGGAAGTCTGTCGAGTCTTGAAATCATGAAACCGTTAAGGGTCTCAAAGTCATGTGTGTCAAACTTGATGCCTAAGGTCTCCTCGACTTCGGAAAGGGGCGTAAATCCGTCGATAATGTAGGAATCGGCACCTCTGCCCCGTATGTGTTTTTCATCAACATCGTATTCGTCCATGATGTTGCCCACAATTTCTTCGAGAATGTCCTCCATGGAAACAAGGCCGACTGTCTGGCCGTATTCGTCAACCACTATGGCCATCTGCGTCTTCTTGCTCTGCATGGATTTGAACAAATCGTTGATATTGGTGGTCTCAAGCACAACCATGGCTTTTCTGATAAGATTCTTAATCTCGCCGATAGGCTTGTCAAAGGATTCGTCCTTGGAGTGAAGCCTCATGGCATCTTTAAGATAAAGAATGCCTATAACATGGTCGAGATTCTCCTCGTAAACCGGATATCTTGAGTTGTTGTTGGAGAGCATGAAGTTAATGGCATCGCAAAGATTGGTGTTTTTGTCGATGGCCACAATATTGGAGCGGGTGGTCATAATCTCGCCCACTTCTTTGTCGTCAAAGTCAAAGATGTTGTTGATCATCTCCGCTTCGCTGGTCTCCAAAACTCCCTGTTCATGGCCTTCATTGACCATGGAAATAATTTCATTTTCAAGTTTGGGGTCCGTAACGGTCCTTTTTTTGAAAATTCTGATGCAAATATCGACTATGACAAGGGCGATAAGCACAATAAGCAGTATCGCTACCTCACGTGGTCCCATAAAAATCCTCCGAAATTACAATGTTCTTACGCTTTTAATACTATGCGAAAGAAGCCCGGTCCTTATAAAAAACACAAAGAATAATATAACATTTCCGCTATATATCGTCAAGAAATCAAGGGGTTTCCCCATAGTTTTCAATAAAACTTAAAGCATCCGGAATCCGCTTCATAATATCCGTTGCGTTAACGGATATGGAATTCATGTCCGAAGCCGCCATATCACCGCACATTCCGTGCAAAAAAACAGAAAAGGCCGCTCCCAAAGAAAGGGGCGATTTCCGCGTTCTGTAAAGTATCCCACCGAGAATTCCCGAAAGCACGTCTCCGCTTCCCGCGGTAGCCATACCTTCATTGCCTGTGGTATTTTCAAAGACTTCCTCGCCAAAGGTAAGCGTAGGACCGCCCTTTCTCACAACATAAATCTTATAAGTATTATAAATGTGGAGTGAAGCCTCGTCATCACCAAAATCCACAATTTTCAGAGCTTTTTTGAGTCTCCCTAGTTCACCTTTGTGAGGGGTGATGACACATTTGCAAAAATAAGTCCGGGTAAGACCCGTCAAAAGGTTCAAAAGCCGTTCGGAACGAGACAATATATTCAAAGCGTCGGCATCAAAAACAAGAATCGTGTCTCTCCTGATATGTTTTAAAGTAAGTTCCAAAAGTCTGTGTGCCGCGCGGCCCGTGGAAAGACCGGGACCCGCCACAACCGTGTCCGCCCATTTAAGCGAATTTATAAGCGCCTTCTTATGGACTAACGGACCGTAAAAAGAAAACATTGCTTCGGGAATATCTCTCGTAAGGGGCAGACGATTATTTTTGTGGGTAATGACTCTTACCATACCTGCTCCCGACATAAGAGCACTTTTGGCGGCAAAGAAAGCTGCGCCGTATATATTTTTGCTGCCCGCAATCACTAAGGTTCTGCCGTATTTTATCTTGTCGGCATCAGGGTATTTGGCCGGAAAGCAAAGTTTGGCGGCAGGAATTTCAAATTTTCTGGTTGTCAGGTTTGTCTTCATCCTTTTTATCCGATGATTTGTCCTTGGTATCGCTTTCGATGAGGGGCTCAATATTGTATTTCATGTCAAAAATATTGATAACGTCCGCACCGAAAATATCATGCATATAGGTGTAGAAATTCTGGTTTCTTTTAAGCTTTTGCTGTTTTCTGACCACCTTTTTCTTAAGTTCCGCACGAATTTCGTTAACCCAGTTGCTGATTTCTTCGATTTCAGCGTTATTGTCCTGAATCTGCTCGTAGCAGACCTCCATGGTGGCTAACATAAGCTTGTAATTGACATCGTTAATCTGCTTGGGGATGTCGTAGATGTCGTCGCCGAATTCCTCAAGCTTTTGATTGCACTCTTCAATGAGGCGTTTGTTGTCGTTAAGCTTTTTTTCCAGGGCTTTTGAAGGGTTCTCGTTCAAAGCGTCCATCTGCTCAACGATTTCCGCCATTAGACGTTTCTTGAGTGCCTTAATGTCTTTGGTGTCGTTGTTAAGCTTACCCTGTTTCTTTAAAAGCTCGTTAAGTTCCTCCGAAAGCTTAAGTATCTCAGGAGACGGGTCAGTCTGGGTAAAAAGTCTGTGCCAGGTGTTATCTAGGGTCAGCAAAGGTATTTTTTTGTCCTTTAATGCCGGTATAAATACATCGTCTTTTCTGGACATACAAACCGCTTCCTTTCAGCAACTAAATATCGTTTTCCTGTTCCTTACGGGTAATATTATACGTAAGCTTCATTAATGAATCCGATAAGTGAACGTTTTCAACCACAATGTCATCCGGAACGTTTAAATCCACGTGGGCAAAGTTCCAGAAAGCCTTGACTCCGCAGCGTACGAGCTTGTCCGCAACCTTCACGGCACCGTCCTTGGGAATGGTTAAAACGGCTATATCAATGTCGTTGTCCTTAACGAAGGTTTCAAGATTCTCCATTGGCTGTACGTACATGTCGCGAATCTTTTTGCCGTAGAGAGCTTCGTTGCGGTCAAATATGCCGGTGAAGTGAAAGCCTCTTCTTTCAAAATTCATATAATTGGCCAAAGCTTGCCCAAGGTTGCCCGCACCTACGATAATAAGGTGATGGGTCTTGTTAATGCCAAGGATTTTGGCTATTTCGTCATAGAGAAAATTGACCTTATAACCGTAGCCCTGCTGACCGAATCCTCCAAAATTGTTAAAATCCTGTCGAATCTGGGAAGCTGTTACGTTCATAAGCTGGGAAAGTTCCTGAGAAGATATTCTTTCGACATTGGAGTCCTTTAATTCCCCCAAATATCTTAAATACCTCGGAAGCCTGCTGATTACGGCCTGAGAAATGTTTTTATCATCCATATGTAAAAAAAACCTCTTTATTGATTCGTATTTACATAAATAATTATATGCATTTGTTAAATACTTGTCAATCAAGAAAGAGACCGACTTCCCATAAAAAGAAGTCGGCCGGTAAGTCTTTACATATTGGATTTGATTGCTTCAAAGAAATCGTGAGTGTTAACGCTTTTAACGTCCTTTAAATCACAGATTCTTGAAAGGTCTGCGGTCATAATACCGCTTTCGATGGTCTTAATTACGGCATTTTCGAGTCTTTCGCCAAATTCCGTAAGTTCCTTGTTGCCGTCAAGCTCGCCTCTCTTTTTGAAAGCGCCTGTCCATGCAAAAATGGTGGCTACAGGGTTGGACTTGGGCTCTTCGCCTTCAAGGTATCTGTAATAATGCTTCTGAATGGTACCGTGAGCCGCTTCGTACTCAAATACTCCCTTGGGAGAAACAAGAACGCTGGTCATCATGGACAAAGAACCGAAAGCGGAGGAAACCATGTCGCTCATAACGTCGCCGTCGTAGTTCTTGCAGGCCCAGATAAAGCCTCCTTCTTCTTTCATGACTCTTGCTACGGCATCGTCAATAAGCGTGTAGAAATATTTGATGCCTGCTTTGTCGAATCTTTCTTTGTATTCATTCTCGTAAAGGTCGGCAAAAATATCCTTGAAGGTATGGTCATATTTCTTGGAAATGGTGTCCTTGGTGGCAAACCATAAATCCTGACCTGTAGACAAAGCATAATTAAAACATGCGTGTGCAAAGCTTGTAATGGATGCTACCGTATTATGCATACCCTGAATGATGCCGGGGCCGTCGAATTCGTGAATAAGCTCTCGTGTTACGGTTCCGTCTTCAGCAGTAAAAACAAGTTCGGCCTTGCCTTTTCCGGGAACCTTAATCTCAGCGTTTTTGTAAACGTCGCCGTAAGCGTGTCTTGCAAGAGTAATGGGTTTCTTCCAGTTCTTAACACAGGGAGAAATGCCCTTAACAATAATGGGTGCTCTGAAAACGGTTCCGTCCAAAATAGCACGAATGGTGGCGTTGGGGCTCTTCCACATTTCGGAAAGATTGTATTCCGTAACTCTAGCGGCGTTGGGAGTAATGGTGGCACATTTAACCGCTACGCCGTATTTTAAAGTAGCCTCTGCAGATTCTTTGGTTACCTTGTCGCTGGTTTTGTTACGGTTTTCAAGGCCGAGATCGTAGTATTCTGTCTTTAAGTCGACGTAAGGAAGAATAAGCTCGTCCTTAATCATCTTCCAAAGAATTCTGGTCATTTCGTCGCCGTCCATCTCGACTATGGGGGTGGACATCTGTATTTTACTCATTGGAATAAGCCTCCTTCAGGCCGTTTTTAACCATATTTTTGTAAGCGTTGTTAATATGAACCGTGGCAAGACGCTCGGCTTCCTCGGGGTTTTTGGCCTTAATGGCTTCCATAATCATCTGATGCTCATGGTTGGACGCTATGCCGCGTTCGGTAGTGGAAAGAGTTTTCTTACGTACTCTCTGCACATACTGATGGAAATCCTTAAGCAGATGCTCAAGCATTTTGGAATTACATGATTCATACAAAATCTCATGGAATCTTGAGTCAAGCTCCGCCATCTGTTCAAAGTGACCGCGCTCCGCATGGAACTTGGCAAGATAGATGTTCTCTTCCATCTCCTCAAGCTGCTCATCCGTAATATGTTCGCAGGCCCAGGCTGCACAAAGACCCTCAAGTTTGGAACGAATCATATAAATGTCTTTAACGTCTTCAATGGTGATACCGGTAACATATGCGCCTTTATTGGGCACAATCTGAATAAGTCCTTCAAGTTCAAGCTGTCTGAAGGCCTCTCTTACCGGTGTTCTTGAAACTCCCAGTTCCTCGCCGATGGCGATTTCCTTGAGTTCATCGTTTTCTTTGTACTTACCCGACAGGATGTCTTCGCGAATCTTGTTAAAAACACGTCCTCTCAGGGAATATTTGTCAGTTACTTCCTGTTTTAAGTCGTAGCTTCCCATATCTTCTCCAATCCAAGCTTCTTGGTGAATTTCTTGATTGCCGTTACAAGTTCATCGTCGGTCATAACGGTTACACGACCGCCTGCATACTCCTCATCAACCCAATCTTTGATAGCATGAACCAGTTCTGAATTTTTGTCAACGGCCTTGTCGCCCTTTAACTTGTACTTAAAGTTAATCCAGTGCGCAATGCCGGCAAGACCCGAAGTATTGGAAACCGCACATATAACGGGACGGTTTAAAAACTTTTCGGTATCAAAAATATTGTAAATTTCTTCGTTCTTAAGAAGTCCGTCTGCGTGGATACCCGCACGGGTTACATTAAAGTTCTTACCAACGAAAGGTGTTCTGTCGGGAATGTGATAGCCGATTTCTTTTTCATAATACTCGGCAAGTTCGGTTATAACCGTGGTATCCATTCCGTTTAAGTCACCCTTAAGCTGAGCATATTCAAATACCATAGCCTCAAGAGGTGTGTTACCCGTTCTTTCGCCGATACCAAAAAGCGAAGTATTGACGCCGGAGCATCCGTATAACCATGCTGTGGTGGAATTGGCAACTGCTTTGTAGAAGTCGTTGTGTCCGTGCCACTCAATAAGTTCGTGAGGAACGCCTGCGTGAACGTTTATGGCGTAGATGATACCCTGCACGCTTCTGGGGATAACCGCACCTGAGAAGTTGACGCCGTAACCCATGGTGTCGCAGGCACGAATCTTAATGGGTATCTTGTACTCGTCCATAAGCTTCATGAGTTCAAGACAGAACGGAACCACATATCCGTAAATATCGGCTCTGGTAATATCCTCAAGGTGGCAGCGTACCGCAATACCCTCTTCAAGGCAGTCGCGTACAACGGACAAATAATGCTCCATGGCCTGCTTACGGGTCATCTTAAGCTTTAAGAAAATGTGATAGTCTGAGCAGCTTACCAGAATACCGGTTTCTTTCATGCCGATTTCTTTGACAAGCTTAAAGTCTTCTTTGGACGCTCTGATCCAGCTTGTGACTTCGGGGAATTCGTAGCCCTTCTCCATACACTTGTAAACAGCGTCACGGTCCTTCTTGGAATACAGAAAGAATTCGCTTGCCTTAATCATGCCGTTGGGGCCGCCGAGCTTATGAAGATAGTCATAAATTGTAACAATCTGCTCGGTGGTGTAAGGCGCACGTGACTGCTGACCGTCTCTGAAAGTCGTATCGGTAATCCATATATTCTTGGGCATGTTGTGAGGAACGATACGATCGTTGAAAGGAATCTTCGGAATCTCCGAATAAGGGAACATATTACGAAAGACGTTGGGCTTTTCCACGTCATTAAGAATGTACATATGCTCCTCAATCTGTAAAAGATTGTTTTTTTCATTCATGGTAACAGGGCGGTTGGTAAACATTTCCGCTGCTTCCTGTGTAAATATATCATTCTCGTTAATAGACATTAAGTTGCACCTCTCACAGTGTAATAGTGTGTTTGTGTACGATTGTATACAATAATGCAATTGATGTCAAGACGATTTAACGAATTAAATCAAATCACCGGAATTTTTAATGATTAATTCCGGGATTGTATGCGGTCGCCATATGTCTGCTTGTGCAAGCAAAGCAGCCGCATGGCTCGTCGCTACACAAAAAAGCCGCAAAACTTTTCGTCTTACGGCTTTAAATGTTGAGTTTTATGCTTTTGCAAGGCTTCTTTCTTTGCCCTTTATAAGGATGAGCACAAGTCCCAGAGAAAGAAGTCCCACCGCCAGGAACCACTTCGGATGAATGGGGTCCCCTGTGTCAGGGGATACGTCCAGGTCGTATTTGGACACTGCGGTTGAGTTAAAAGAATACAGTCCGTAGTAGCCGGTGTGTGAAATATTAAACTCAACCGAAAGCTTTCCGTCGTTTTCTTTGACCGTGAAAGGCAGGTCCTCAAGCTGGTCGTATTCGTCTATGCAGATTATATGAAGATTGGAGGTAGGCATATTGTCCGGAAGCGTAATGTTTATGGGATAGGTCTGCTTGCCGAACTTGGTGATTCTCACACCGCTGTCCTCTTCCGTCATGTAAATCGTGTATGTGGTGAAGTTTGCGGGAACAGTATCACCATAAATTCGCTTGTAAGCATCCTTGACGGACAGGTTAACGTACGAGTCCTTAATAACGTCAAGTATATATCTCTCGCTTCCGCCGGTAAAAGAAACCGTCTCCGGCTCCTCTTCATCCTCGTAATAAGCTCCTGCTCTTGCCATGTTCAAAACAGAATCAAGCTGCTCCGCGCGGAAATTATAGCCTTTGCCGTAGATGTATACGGTTTCGGGAATAGTAACCTTCGAAGCCTCTTCTGCAGTAAGTGTACAGTCAATAATATTGAGAGTTCCGTTAAAGTATTCCGTCGGCGGCTCGCTTATAACGCATACAAGGCCGCTGAAGCCCGATTCTTTTCTGTCGAGTACAGAATTAAGCCTGTTAATGTTTTCGCTTGGTATAACGGCCACGCGGACGCCTTCAAGGGCATCTCCCCTGTAGTCGGAATTGGTAAGTCTGGAGGTAGTCTTGTTATAGGATACAAGCGGCAGGCTGCTTGAATTAAACATAGCAACGCGATTGGAAGCACCGGTCATAGCCATATCAAGGTCAAAGGCCTTGGCGCCCAGTTTACGCACCGTATCGACAATTCTCACTGTTTCAACGGGGCAACCTGCAAATGCTCTGTCTTCTATTACTTCCACTTCCATACCGCCCGTTACGGACTTAAGATTGCTGCATCCGTAAAAAGCATCTTCGCAGACTCTCCATACAGAGTCGGGAATGGATACCTCGGTAATGGAGTGATTGTTTTTAAATACATTTGGACCTATCTGCTTGACGCCGTCGGGAATCTCTACAAAGTTGCCGGAACCTTTGTAAGCCACCAGAATTCCGTCACCCATTATCAGGAAGTTACTCTCGCCGTACATCTTCCAGTTCTGCATCATCCTTGTTTTGTCAAAAGCAGACGGCTCTATATCCGTAACCGTACCCGGAACAAGTATTTCAGCCAGTTTGTCGCAATGATAAAATGCGCCGTAGCCTATGTGTGTTACGGTATTGGGAATGGTTATTGCTTCAAGATTGCTTCTTGCAAAAGCAAAATCCCCGATTGTCGTGATATTGGAAGGAACAGCATATTCCGTAAGTGTCTTGTCTTCATAAAATGCCTTACCGGCAATTTTGTCACCGATAACCGCGAATTTGGGAAGGGATAAGCCTTTGCCGTGAGTCTCTGTCTGAAGAATCGGCTCCATCTGATCCACTATCTCCGCATATTCCGAAGTCTCGTCATGACCCACTCCGGGGCCGGTCACAACCGACTGTTTGGTATTGTCGATAAAGAAAACCGCCTGTCTTCCCACAATAACCGTCTCGGAAATAAGACCGTCGATTTGGGGCGGAATATAAGCATTGTCGTCGGGTTCCGCTGCGGAAGTATCTTTATTGTCTTTGGAATCGCTTGATTTGTTGTCTTCTTTGTCTATGATATTGACATCGGAATTGTCAAATTTCTTAAACCAGTTGTCCGCATAACTCCCCTCCGGTGCCACAATCTTTAACTTGGAGCAGCCGTCAAAAGCAGTCTCGTGAATATATGTAACGCTTATGGGGATGTCTACTTTTTCAAGGTTAACACAATACTGGAAAGCCTTAACATCTATCCTTTTAACCGAATAAGGCAGAGACATGGAAGTCAGACCGTTGCAGTAGGAAAAAGCATACTCGGGAATTTCCTGAAGACCATTGGAAAGAGTAATGCTCTCGATATTCTTACAACCATAAAAGGCGTAAGGACTGATTTTGTTAACCGTGTCGGGCATGGTATATTTTGTCATATTGACAAGGTCGTTTGAGGATACGCTTCTTTTTACCTTGGCATTCTGAAGCACTTCATAAATCTGAGTCTTATCCTTGTCATATATAACACCGTCGGTGCAAATAAAGCGGTCGTTGCCCGTTACGGTAGAAAGTTCGCTGCAGCCCGTAAACACACCTATGCCAAAGGTCTTCGTGGACTTGCCGATGTTGGCGGATGTAAGCGCCGTACAGTTGGCAAAAGCAGCTATGCCGATTTCCGTAACATTATCGGGTATTACCACGCTCTTAAGGTTATTGCAGCCTGAAAATGCTGCATAACTTATCTTCTCAAGGTTCGCAGGAAGCTTCACGCTGGTCATATAGGTATTGTCCGCAAATGCTTCTTCACCGATGATTTTAACCGTATCGGGAACAGACACGGTTGTAGCCGTGCCTGTGTATTTAACCAAAGTGGTCCCGTTAAGTTGAAAATCCGTGGCTGTGGACTTGGTCTCCTCCGCTCTTGACTCGCCGGTAGGGTACGAAGCCACCACCAATGAAGCTATTATAAGCAATGCTCCGAATAATCTTCTGAATGCTCTGCGACCCATAGTTCCTCTTCTTCTTTTTATGCGAGTGTTCCCTTAGGTACAGGTTTTTTGTCCTTCATAAAGAACAAGGCAATACTGATGGCAAGAAGTCCCGCTACGAGGAACCACTTGGGATGTATACCGTCTCCGGTCTTGGGGCTTCCGTCGATGGTAATGGGTTCGCCCGAAAGATTCTTGGTATTTACGTAAATCGTGTAAGGCGAGAAGTGTGTAGCCGTAAAGGTTACGCAGGGAACGCCGTCGATGGACGTAAACTTGGGTTTTAGTTTATCAAGTTTTTCATTGACTACACCCGCAACCTTGTTATTGCCCGCATACTGGGTCATAACATCGGGAATGGGCATCGTAATGGTAATGCTTAAGCCTGAGTAATTGGTAATACGATTTGTACCTGTAGCATCATACAGCGAAATATCCATTGCGCTGTAACGAACATCATCAAGGCTTCCGTACTCATTGGTAAGAGCCTTCTCTACAGCTGCTGTGGCGGCTGCGGTCTCGGAAATTCTGATTACATAATTATCAGAGGAACCGCTGACCTGAGCTGATGCAAGGCTTGTGTTGGAAACGCCGGGCTTCGAAATAAATACCGTGGTGCCGTTATTGTTCTTATTGCCGGAATTGTTATTACCTGACTCCGAACGTCCGCCACCGCCGTTGCCCGAGCCGTTGCTTCCCTGTGGAGCGGCCTTGAAGGTAGCGGTTACGCTTGCTTCATGAGCAGGCATCTTAAGTGTGGTAGCTGCAACATTAACACTTGCAATACCAAGGTCATCTGTTGTGGGAACCCACTTATCAAATACCTGCCCCGACGGAGGATTGGTGCAGGTAATGATAACCGTAGCACCTGCCGCATAGGAACCAGAACCGTTACCGTTAGTAACAGTCAGTGTATAGAACTGTGTATTGGTACCCTGATTGCTTCCTCCATTGTTGCTTCCGCCGTTGTTGCCCGAATTATCTCCCTGATTGTTATTTCCGCTGGGGTCCGGTCTGTTTTCTTTAATAGGCTCGTAAGTCGCAATAATAATGGTATCCTGTTCAATCTTGAGACCCTTTAAAGCCGGTTTCCAGCCTGCAAAAGTATATCCTGCGCGGGTAGGATCTTCAGGAATGTCATCCATCGAAACGGATGAACCTTTGTTAACAAATATAGTAGGTCCTATAGGTGTTCCGTCGTAATCGTAGAACTGAACCTTAATAGCATCATCAAGAGTTGTGGATACATCGGCACCTAAATCTCCGGCTGCCTTTCTTACCGCTGAATCCTTGTAAGAAATAACAGTCTTTCTGTTCACATATTCAGGTGAGCTGGGTGTACCGAAGGCATCGCCGGGAAGGTATACTTCTTTGCCGTATACCACAAGTCTTACGCCTTCCATGCATCCTGCGAATGCATCATGGCCCACTGCAGTAATATTGTCGGGTAATGTTACCTGCTGTAAGTAATCACAATCCTTGAAGCAGTTGTCGGGTATTTCTGTCAAAGAATCCATTCCGGTAAAATCTACCGAAGTAATTCCGTCACAATTTTCAAAAGCACCGGGAAGAATCTCCTTAACATCATAAAGAAGAGGATCCGAAGCGCTGGGAGAAACAGACATGCTGCCTACCAAAGTACCTCTGGTGGAAAGAACTTCAACAATGTTGTAAGTTCCGTCGGGGTTCTTTGAATAAACTATACCGTTTTCACAAGCAAAGTTCTCCGTGGTACTTCCGATACCCGTAAGGTTGGTACATCCAGTAAAAGGAGCATCTCCCATTTCGACAAGTTCGGAACCAAGATTCAAATTGCTGAGGCCTTCACAATCATAAAATACATAATCGGGAAGATATTTAACGGAATTCAAGGTAACAGACTGAAGTCTGTCGTTACCGATGTCCGCCTTTTCTCTTGCATCTCCGTCAGGGAACTCTCTCTTACCGTCGTTTCCGTTTACCGTTCCGTAATAGTTACTGAACAGTCCGCCATGGTCATTGGCCTTATAAGCGGGATAATAAGGACGTTCCAGGAGATAAGTGTTAACGTTATAACTGTTGGAAGCAAGATCCGAAAAACCTTCTTCAGTAGGGGTTGTATTGTTCATAAATCCGTTAACATCAATGGATTTAATACCCGAAGGCACTACGAGGTTAATCGCAGCCTGAATCATTTCTTCTTCCAATCGGTTAACCGAATAAGTATACATATTGCCCGATGCATCGGTTTCTTCCTGACCCATCTTTTCATATCGCAAAATAACGGATTTGCGAGCGGGATTGGTTTCTTTTACGATTCCTTCGGCTTCGGCATATGCATCAATCTGGTCAAAGTGCAGGTAGTCTACCAAAGTAGGATAACCGTTTCTGTTATCCACAATAATAGTCTGATATGTAGGGAAACCGGTGGTATAGCAAACTCTGAGTCCTGTGGATTCGTCAACAAAATTGTCAACCTTTGTAGCCCACTTAAAAGGACCGTAGTTCTCATCCACATCGCCTTCGAAAATAAGCTTGGAAGCTCCTGTACTGAAGGCTTCCGAACCAAGATTCTCCATAGGGAAGCTTGAGTATCCGCCTGAAGGAGTCTCAAACTTAACGTATGTAAGTTTATTACAGTCTTTGAATGCGGCATTTCCGATGGAAGTTACGCCGCTACCGACCGTAACTTTCTTAAGCATCGGGCAGCTTTCAAAAGCAGACGCGCCGATGGTCTTAACGGAATTGCCTATTACCACTTCCTCAAGAAGAGCACATGTCTTAAATGCAGAATCGGCAATTTCGGAAACAGTGTCATCTGACAACACAAGCTTCTTTATCCTGTTTAATACATCCTGACCTTCTTCGCTTGCAAAGCATCCGCCTGCGATACCTGTAACCTTGGTATCACCTACGTAAGTGGGGATAACCATCTCTTCGATTACAGAGGGCTTATTCTGAGGGTCAGCAAATACGCAGGACTGCAGAACACCCTTGTCATCAATAATGAAAATATAGTCACCGTTACTTAATTCTACATGCTCGCCTGTAGCGTCTCTGTAGATATAAGGAATATCGTTTTTAAGGCCCGACTTAAGTCCCCAGGTAGATTTTCTGGGAGTTGCGGTCTTACCGGCATTGTCTTTTGCAGGGCCGTATACACAGAATTCTTTGGTCTGAATGGTATCAAAAATAGTTCTCTTGGCATCGCCTTCACCCACAGAGCCGAAAGAAACGTATCCGCAGGAACCGCCGCCGTCATCGGGGAAGGTTACGGACTGTAAGTTAATACAGTTATAGAAAGTTCCGAGAGGAAGCTCTACCGCTGCGCTGCGGCCATAGTCCGAAGGCATTGTAACCGTCTTTAAATTGGATCTTCCCGCCAATACGAAATTACCTATAGCAGGTACAGCGGTATTATGAAGCGCGCAGGTATGAGAACCCGTAATATGATCGGGGAACTTAAAGTTCGTAAGGCTGCCGGTTACACCCTTTCCACAGGCAAATGCGCAATCACCCAATCTGTTAATGTGATCCGAAAAAGAAACATTTGAAAGCGCAATACAGTTATAGAATGCATAATTGTCAATGCAACAGTTACTCTGGTTAATTGCAGACAAATCAAGAGTGGAAAGCGCAGAACAATCCGAAAAAGCGCCCGGTCCTATATATCCTATGGACTGAGGAAGTGTCAGCGACTGAAGTGTATTACAGCCATAGAAAGCTTCTGTTCCTATATTAACCGTAGTATTACTCAGGTTAACGGTCTTAAGTCTGGTACAGTTCTTGAAAGCTCTGTTACCGATATCCTGAACGTTGTCAAAAGAAATGGATTCTACAAAGGAATTGAAGAAAGCATTGTCTCCGATATACTTAAGTTCATCAGCAAGCTGAAGTGCCGTAACGTTTGTAGTGTTGGCAAAAGCTTCGCTGCCGATACCAAGGATAATGGTCCAGTCGCTTCCGAGGAAACCGAACTCATCATTAACATCGATGGAATTGACAGCTTTATTGGGAACACCCTTAGGCATATAGCAATACTGAAGGGGTGTCTGTGTACCGTTTCTTGAGTCGATGACCTTTTCAAGAGTGAACTCTCTTGCAGAATTAAGTCCGCCGAGGGCATTCTGATAGAAAGGATGGGACCCGCAGAAGTACTCGTACTTGTGAGTAACTTCCATGTCGGATACCCAGAAGTCCATTTCCGGTGCAGGGCCGGGGTCATTGACAACCGTAGGCTCGGGACCGGGATCGGGCTTGGCTACGGGCTCAACGCCGACTTTACCTCCTGCTACCCATTCATTGTAGGCCAGAACATACGCATCATATTCTGCCTTTTTCTGATCCCATACCGCTTTGGCTGCAACGTATGTATCATAATTGTCTTTATTGGCTTTCCATGTCTCGTAATTTCCCTTATAAACCGCATACTGCTCGGGGAAGTACAAAGAAGCCATATCCTGGTCCGACTCAGGATTATATGTGGCCTCAATTTTGTTTAAGTGGAATTTGGCCTTCATGGTTCTTGTGGAAGACGCATCACTCGGGTCATACTGAACGGTTGCGGTAGAACTGTTGGCTTCTTTTGCTGCATACATCTTGGCAAAGAAAGCCTCATAAAAATCATTCTCCACAACGTTATAAGAAAGGGGAAGTGTCGCCGCTATGTTAAGGGTACCTGTAGCATAAGTGGAATTGTACTTGCTGATGATACCTTTGCCGGCTGCGGCCCCGCTGGGAATTTTGTACACTTCAAACTGCCACCCGAGTTCATATGCTCCGGTGGAAAGTTTTTTAACCGTCAAAGTTTTATATATGGTGGGTGCGGGAGTTTTTAGGTGAGCCGCAAGATCGATTCCCACAAGGTTGGCATCAAGTGTGGAAAGATCCGTTATGTCATTGTCGGATATTCCGTATGCATAAGACACATCCGCCGTGGTAAAAGTGGGCGCCACATAACCTCTTGTAGGTGTAGCGGGTATAAGTGCGACAATCAGTGCACTTGCAAGACAAACGCCGGATAAAGCTTTTCTTATGGTGCGCTTTACCCTTCTTGACATTTTCTTTTTACCGGTTTTAACAGCCATGAGCTATCCTCCTAAACCCTTAGACTAATCAATTCTTTTTGCCACAACCACAAATCTTCCGTTCTCCTCCTGATAATCACAAGTGGAAAGGGTCAAAAGCTTGTCTCCGTATGTGGCAGATACTCCCGTGTCGATTAACGACATTTTCTCCATTTCTTCCATGTAGGAATCGAACTCCTCGGAAGAATTTGCATCAATAAACTGGTAATACTTAAAAGTGATTTCGTTGGTGTTGTAAATTCTTGAGCGGAAAGCGTACATAATTTCGTAGGTACCCTTTTCGTAAATTGTGTCAAAGCGTATATATTTGTGCTTCTCGTAGTAATCCATATCGGCGTATTTGATAAGTGAACTGAACATCTTGCCGTTCTTCATGTGATGACCGTAGAGTATCCAGTTGTCGTTACCGAGAATTACGTCACAATTGCAGTCAAGAAATATACAACCGTTTGCATCATTCTTCTGATTAAAGTCATGCTTAAGGTAATATTCGTTGTCCTTTGTCTGCATAACAGGGTAATCAATTATAGTATCGGCTATTTCTATCCATCCTATTAGGCTTTTATTCTTATTAAATAAAGCTTTATACTCGTCCAGGATATCTGGTATGACTACACTTTCATCATAGTCTTTCTTAACAACAGGCTCAACATTCTTTAAAACATCAGCAAATTTCGCATCTTTTAACTCTGAAAATTCGTCCGATTGTTCCTGAACTTTTTTTGCGTCGGAGTAATATTTTACGTAATATCCGATGGATGCGACTGCCACAAGAAGCAAAATGCTTATCAAAATGTTCCTGATAAGACTCTTCTTCTTAAGTTCTCTTCTGACTGCCTCCTCCATTTTTTTGTCCATGGGACGTTCTTTTTCCGCAAAAGAAGACGTCTTGGAAGAAGCTTTGGGCTTAGAGGTGTGGGACAGTCTCTTCGCAGCCGTTGCCGGTGCCTGAGGCTTAAGCGATTCGCCACGTCTTATAGCTTCAAGTTTCTCGAATATTTCGTCGTCAAAATTGTCTCCGACTTTTGTCTGAAAATGGACGGTCCGAAGTTCTTTGGAAACATTCAAAAGTCCTTCTTTGGTGGTCAGATCATATTTTTTACGCAATTCATCTATAATTTTTTTGTCGGAAAGCCCCTGTTCGTACTCGGCCTTTCCGTTAAATCCTACGCCTTCAACAAAAAGCATTTATGTGAAAACCTCTGAAATAACACTAATTTTTGCTACTGTTTATACAAAAGCCCATTAAAGGGCACACTTTCACCATTTTTATGATAGTTCTATTATTATTTTACTATATATTGAAAAATTTACAAGAAAAAAATCAACATCTAGTAAAAGATCTGTGTGACAATTCTTGCTGTTTTCTGCCGGTTCAAAAGAAAATACCCGTAAGATTAATCCTACGGGTAAAATACTACAAGGTCTTTATTGTGGAGATAGCTTCAGTGTAAGCTGCCTTAAGCCTTTCAAGATTATCCGTGTCATAATCCATGGAGCCTGCCCTGAATACTTCCGTGATTTCGCGAAGCTCAATAAATAATTTATTAAGTCCCAAGTTGGCGGAAACGCCCTTAAGGGCATGTGCCGCATCAAATGCTTTTTGCGCATCCGTTCCTTCTTCGATGGCCTCGCACAAAAGGGAATAGTTTTTATCGTCTGCAAGTTTGTTTAAACATCTGAAAAACAGTTCTTCGTTTTCCACGAATCTTTCTAAGGTTTCTTCTATGTCTACTCCAAGTCCCTGGAGACGTTCTCTTTGTAAATCCGTCATAACCTTCTCATCCTTCTCTCATCGTAAACGTACAAAGAAAATATACTCATATTCTATTTGCAAATAATTAAAGCGACTGCCCGGTTAAAGGCAGTCGCAAATGGTCTGATTAAGCGTCCACGTTACTCTCGGCAACCTTAGAAGCTCTTTCTTTAACCTGAGCCTCCTGAATGTCGCTGGGAGCCTGCTCGTAGCGATCGAATTCATACTCGAATTCGCCGCGTCCGCCTGTCATGGAACGAAGGTCGGTGCAATAGCCGAACAAACTCATCTGAGGAACGGAAGCTTCAATAATCTGTCTTCCGCCGGGTACGGGGGTCATGCCGAGTACACGTCCTCTTCTCTTGTTAAGATCGCCCATAACGTCGCCGGTGTAAGCATCGGGAACATTAACCTTTAAGCTCATGATAGGCTCAAGAAGGATGGGGCCTGCTTCCATGAAGCCTTTCTTGAAGGCCTGGCTGGTAGCCATCTTGAAGGCCATTTCCGAAGAGTCTACAGGGTGATAAGAACCATCGTAAAGAATAGCCTTGACGCCCACTACGGGGTAAGCCGCAAGAGGACCTCTCAAAACGGATTCCTGTAAGCCCTTTTCAACTGCGGGGAAGTAGTTCTTGGGAACTGCGCCGCCCACAACTTCTTCTTCAAATTCATAAGGAACGGTAATGTCGGAAGCGGGCTCAAAACGCATCTTAACGTGACCGTACTGACCGTGTCCGCCTGACTGCTTCTTGTATTTGTATTCAACATCCGATTTCTTTTTAATAGTCTCACGGAAAGCTACCTTCGGCTTCTCGAGGGTAATCTCAACCTTGTACTCATTCTTAAGAATGGATGTTACGATATCAAGGTGCATGTCGCCCATACCGTAAAGAAGTGTCTGTCCGTTGTCGGCATCGTTAACGTTCTTAAGGGTAAGATCTTCGTGCATCATCTTCTGAAGTGCCTGAGAAATCTTGTCAACGTCGCCCTTGTTAACGGGACGGTATCTCATGTAAGTATAAGGCTTGGAAATTTCAAACATACCATACTTGATGGTGTTGGCCTTGGTGGACAAAGAATTCCCTGTTCTTGCGCCTGTGAGTTTCGCAATGGCACCGAGGTCGCCGGCATGAAGCTCTGCCACTTCAACAGCCTTGCCGCCCTGCATGGTGTATAACTTGCTGACTTTTTCTTCAATGTCCTTATCAAGGTTGTAAATCATATCGTCAGACTTAAATACGCCGGAGCAAACCTTGATAAGTGAGTACTTACCGATGAAAGGATCCACAATAGTCTTGAAGATAAATGCTGACTTGGGTTTGGAGAAGTCGTAGTTAGCTTCAAAGATTTCGTTGGTCTTCATGTTAACGCCCGCAATCTTGCAGTTTTCGGGGCTGGGCAGATACTTAACAATATCGTCAAGAAGTGTATAAATACCGTAGCAAAGAAGGCTGGAGCCCATGGTCATGGGAACTACGCTGCCGTCGATGATATTGGTACGAAGAGCGGATCTTATTTCTGCTTCGGAGAAGGTCTCGCCTGCAAAATAACGCTCCATAAGGTCTTCACTGGTCTCCGCAACGGTTTCCATCAGAGTATCTCTGTACTGCTGAAGGTTGGGCTTGGAATAATCGGGAACGGGAATCTCAACCGCTTCCTTGCCCTGCCACTTGTTACCGGTTTCTGAAATAACGTTAACGTAACCGATAAGTTTCTCATTCTCACGGATGGGAAGATGGAAAGGAGCCATTCTCTTACCATACTTCTCGGTCATGGTCTCAAGAACGTTCTTAAAGGATGCGTTGTCCACATCCATATCGGTTACGAATACAAATCTGGGAAGTTTGTGTTTTTCGCAAAGATCCCATGCTTTTTCTGTTCCAACTTCAAATCCGGACTTACCGGAAACAACGATGATAGCTGCGTCTGCAGCCGCTACAGCCTCTTCTACTTCACCTACAAAGTCAAAGTATCCGGGTGTATCGAGTACATTTATCTTAACGCCTTGCCATTCAAGGGCGATAAGTGACGTATTAATTGAAAATTTTCTCTTCTGCTCTTCTTTTCCAAAATCACTGAGGGTATTCGCGTCATCGATTTTGCCCATACGGGATGTTAATCCGGCAAGATACGCCATTGCTTCAGCGAGTGAAGTCTTTCCGCAGCCGCCGTGTCCCAGCAAAACCACGTTACGTATTTTGTCTGTTGTGTAAACGTTCATGTTAAAATTCCTCCAATGTATTTCTTTTGAGCCTCTTTGTAAAAAATCCCCAAATACATTCTTTAAAAAGAAAAACTCATGTCTATATTTTACAAGAACATGGGAAAGATTACAAGAAAATTGTAGCCAAACAGTATAAAAATTTTGAAAATTTAAGCGCAACCCGCGAAATAGAGAAAACACTTTATTTTATGCAGTTTTATGTGCAACAAAACAAGGCACCCTCTTGCGAGAGTGCCTTTAAATAACTATATATCACCGTCAGTCTTTGCCTTCGTTAATCTCTTCCACAGTCTGATAGGTCTCAATTCTGGCTGCGTCCATCTCCGGCATGCCGATAAAGATGGCTCCGTACGCATAACCTTCCTCAACCTTCTCAATACGAATAATCTCAAGAAAAGCATGAATTACTTCACGAGTCCATATTGTAAGATAGGCTTCATAAACTGCACCTATGGAAAGAGCCTTTCTGGATGTGAAGCCCACACCTGATTTGGATACGTCCGTAATGTCTATGGATGCTTCCTCAACCTTGGAGCCGTCAAGCCTTTTCAAAATAAGCTTTGAAAGGAGCTCTGTTCTCTTACTTTTTCTTTTTTCATTCATAATGAGTAACCTCCGAGTTAAAACATTTCCCAC
>CAMNCH010000036.1 GCA_946534145.1 uncultured Lachnospiraceae bacterium | reverse complement strand
TTCAAGGATCTCCTTCGCGGTAACTATGGTCAGACCGTTAAGCCTATGAATCAGGAAGTTATCGATAAGGTTATTCCCGGCGAGCCTCGTTCCACAGCTCGTTCCGCAGAAGCTACCGGCCATGACAAGCCCGAACTTGCTTCCATCGAAGCTGAGATGAAGCAGTACAAGCAGCAGGACGAAGACGTTCTTTCCTACGCTTTGTTCCCTCAGGTTGCTACAGACTTCTTCAAATATCGTGAAGCTCAGCAGACCAAGGTTGACGCATCCATCGCTGATACCAAGAACGGCGCTTATCCTGTATAATAGCGACACAATTTTAAGGACCGCAGGTTAACACTTGCGGTTCTTTTTATATTATTGTATAATAACGGATGTTATTAGGGGTAATAACATGGTACAGATTATTTGAGAAAGGTAGATTAATTGTTATGGCCAAAAAAGAAGTTATCAGTAAGGACTTACTGCGTAAATCGGCATTTGCCATGGCAAGAGAACAGGGAGTTTTCGAGATTACGGCAAGAAAGCTTGCTTCTTTTGCGGGATGTTCCACGCAGCCTATTTTCAGAAACTATGAGAACATGGAAGATTGTCTTAACGATGTTTACGAAGACACTCTTTTATTCTTTGACGAATTCTACAAAAACTATGACAAGGGTTCCCGTATACCCTTTGTTAATCTCGGAATGGCTTATATTTCTTTTGCGGAAAAAGAACCTAAGCTGTTTTCTTTTTTGTTTATGACCCGAAATACTCACGGAATGAATTTATACAATATTTTAAACGGCAGAACCGGCGCTGTGTTAAAAGAAATGAATGCCGCAAGGGACGAAGGCGCAAGATATCCCGAGCAGATATTCATGAAGATGTGGATGCTTATCCACGGTGCCGCCTGCATGACCATTACTGGCGATTACGACCTTTCAAGTGCGCAGACACGCATGCAGCTTGAAGATGCTTATAAAGCTTTTACGAGGTAAATCATGGCTGAAAAAGACGATTTTTTATCAAGAATTAATGAGCACTTTTCCCACCTTAGCAAGGGACAGAAGCTTATAGCTTCCTACGTGATAGACCATTACGACCTGGCTGTGTTTATGACAGCAGCCGAGATTGCGGAGGCGGTAGGCGTAAGCGAGTCCACAGTGGTTAGATTTGCCGTTTCCGTAGGATACAGCGGATTTCCGGAGTTTACGAGAGCCCTTGAAAAATGGTACAAGACCAAGATGAATACCGTTTCTGCCATGGGCAAAAAATACGGTAAATCCTCCAACTCCGACCTTTTAAATACGGTGCTTCGTTCCGACATGGAGAAGATGGAAGATACAATTGCCAATCTCGATGTGGAAGCTTTCGAACTTGCGGTGGACATTATTTTAAAGTCAAAAAAAGTCTATGTGGTAGGCCTTCGTACCTGTGAGCCTCTGGCTGAGTTCTTAAGCTTTTACCTTAACATGATAAGGCCCGATGTAGTGCTCTTAAAGACTACCTCTGCCAGCGAAATGTTTGAGCAGATGATAAGAATCGACGAGAAGGACTGCATCATCGGTATCAGCTTCCCCCGTTACTCCATGCGTACCCTTAAGGCCATGGAATTTGCCAACGATCGTAATGCCAAGGTTATTACGCTTACGGACTCCGTTCATTCACCCATGAATCTTTATTCGTCCTGCAACCTTCTTGCCAGAAGCGACATGGTCTCAATAGTGGATTCTTTGGTGGCTCCTTTAAGCGTTATCAATGCTTTGGTGGTGGCTCTTTGCCTTAAGCGTCCCAAGGAAGTCAGGGACAATCTCGAGAATCTTGAGACCGTATGGGGCAATTACCAGATTTATCTTAACGACGAAATCAATTTCATTGATGACGAGCCCATTTTGAACTATTCCCTCAACAAAGAAGAGGAAGATTGATGAAAGTAATTATAGTAGGCGGCGGCGCAGCCGGAATGATGGCTGCGGTTCGTGCCGGAGAGCTTTTTTCGGATGTAACCCTTATAGAGAAAAACGAAAAGCTCGGTAAAAAAATATATATAACCGGCAAAGGCAGGTGCAATGTAACCAACAACGCCGACATAGAGGTGATTTTCAAAAATATAAACCGTAACCCCAAGTTTATGTACAGCGCACTCTATGGATTTGACAACAGCCGGGTTTATTCTTTCTTTGAAGAAAACGGATGTCCCCTTAAGGTTGAAAGGGGCGAGAGGGTATTTCCCGTATCCGACCACGCATCGGACATCATTAAGACCCTCACAAAGGCTCTTAAAGACCGCCATGTGAAAATTATGCTTAACACTGCCGTAAAGGAGTTAATCATAGAAGACGGGGCTGTTAAGGGCGTTATTTTGGATGATGGATCTTCTTTGTACGCTGACAAAGTCATAGTAACCACCGGAGGCGTGTCATATCCCACCACGGGTTCCACGGGAGACGGCTATAAGTTTGCGGAAAGCGCAGGCCACACTGTTACACCCGTTCGTCCGGGGCTGGTACCGCTTGTAACAGGCGAGACCTGGGTTCCGAGACTTCAGGGGCTTTCTCTTAAGAATGTTGAGCTCAAGCTTTTTTCCGAGGACAAATGTGTTTACAAAGAGCAGGGAGAGATGCTTTTTACACATTTCGGTATTTCCGGCCCTCTCGTTCTTTCTTCCAGCGCATACTATGACACGGAAAGCCGCAAGAACAGAAACATAACAGTAAGTCTTGACTTAAAGCCCGCCCTTGACGAGGAGGCGCTTGATAAGCGAATACTCAGGGATTTTGAAAAATTCTCCAACAAACAGTTTAAGAATTCTCTCGACGAGCTTCTTCCGGCCAAACTTATCCCCGTAATAGTCGATTTAAGCGGCATAGACCCTTACAAAGCCGTTAATGTGGTTTCAAGAGAAGAGCGCAAGAATCTTGTGCATCTTTTAAAGAATCTTGTGATGACCGTAATCGGTACCGGCAATTTCAACGAGGCCATTATTACCATAGGCGGAGTCAATGTCAAAGAAATAAACGCATCCACCATGGAGTCCAAGCTTGTTAAGAATCTTTTTTTTGCGGGCGAAGTATTGGACATCGATGCCATGACAGGCGGATTCAATCTTCAGATAGCCTGGTCCACAGGATATCTTGCGGGAGAATGCGCGGAAACTTAACTAATGAATTTAACCCTTTGCAGTTTTTCTTAAAAATGTTGCGAAGGGTTATTTTTTTTACTAAAATATAAAAAGAAATTAACAGAGAAAACGGAGATTAATTTATGAGTTTTCAGGTAGCAATCGACGGACCTGCGGGAGCGGGCAAGAGCACGGTGGCAAAAGCCGTGGCCAAAGAACTTGAATTTGTATATGTCGATACGGGAGCAATGTATCGTGCAATCGGCTTAAACTGCCTTAACAAAGGCGTTGACATCCATGATGAAGAAGCGGTTTTGGCACTTCTTGACGATACCGACGTATCCATCAGATATATTGACAAAGAGCAGGCGGTTATTTTAAACGGTGAGAACGTTAACGGAAAGATTCGCACCCAGGAAGTGGGCGAGGCCGCATCCGTTGTATCCGCTTACAAGCTTGTAAGAGAGAAGATGGTGGCTCTTCAGCAGGAACTTGCGGTTACCACCGATGTTGTTATGGACGGTCGTGACATTGCATCCTGCGTACTTCCCAATGCCCAGGTTAAGATATACCTTGACGCAAGCGTTGAAGTTCGTGCGAAGCGCCGTTATCTTGAACTGATTGAAAAGGGCAAAGAAGCGGATTTAAAGACCGTTGAGGACGAAGTAAGAGAGCGCGACTACAGAGACATGCACAGAGAGAACTCCCCTCTTGTCAGAGTTCCCGAAGCCATTCTTGTGGACAGCTCTTATATGACCATCGATGAAGTGGTGGAAGAGATAGTAAGTAAGGTTAGAAACTACGAGCATGAGTAAAGAAGTTGTTTTAAGCGAAAACGCAGGCTTTTGCTTTGGCGCCAATCGCGGTTACAACGCTGTAAAGGACGCAATAAGCGAAGGCATACCAATTTACACATACGGGCCTATTCTCAACAATTCTTTTATTGTCAAGGGATTTGAGGAGAGGGGCGTCAGGGTTATAAACGACCTGTCCGAACTTGACAGTCTTCCCAAGGGCAAGATTATCATTCGTTCCCACGGCGTATCCAAAGCCGAGTACGAAAGACTTACAGACAGCGGCTTTGAGATTTTTGACGCAACCTGTCCTTTTGTCAAAAGAATCCACAGAATAGTGGAAAAAGAAAGCATGGGCGGCCGTGAAATCATAGTGGTGGGCAACCCCAGACATCCCGAAGTTATGGGCATTGTAGGCTGGTCGGTTAAGGGTGCTACAGTGATAGAGAATTCTGAAGAAGCCGACAGGTTTTCTTTTGACCCTGACAAAAGCTATTGCGTTGTGTCTCAAACAACCTTCAACCGCAATAAATTTCAAGAATTAGTTGAATTATTTGAAAAAAGAAGTTACAATATTCTTGTTATGAACACAATTTGTGACGCTACCGGCGTCAGGCAGACCGAAGCAGAGGAATTATCCAAAAGGGCGGAGGTTATGATAGTCATCGGCGACCGTCAGAGCTCCAACAGCAAAAAACTATACGAAATCTGCAAATCAAATTGTGAACAGACATACTTTATACAGGAACTGAGTGATATCGTTGGTCGTCTTCCGAAGGTATCTGGTCTTGTAGGTATTACAGCCGGGGCTTCTACCCCAAAATATATTATTGAGGAGGTTCAAAGTTATGTCAGAAATGACGTTTGAACAGATGCTTGAAGCATCATTTAAGACAATACATACGGGAGAGGTTGTAGAAGGTACTGTAATCGATGTCAAGCCCAACGAGATTATCCTTAACATCGGATATAAGTCAGACGGCATTCTTACCAAGAATGAATATACCAACGACTCCAGTGTGGATTTAACCGAAGTGGTTAAGGTTGGCGATACCATGGAAGTTAAGGTAGTAAAGGTTAACGACGGTGAAGGTCAGGTTCTTTTGTCCTACAAGAGACTTGCAGCCGACAGAGGCACCAAGAGACTCGAAGAAGCATTCGAAAGCCAGGAAATCTTAAAGAGCAAGGTTACACAGGTTCTCGAAGGCGGTGTCTGCGTAGTTGTTGACGAAGTAAGAGTATTCATTCCCGCAAGCCTTGTGTCAGATACTTTTGAGAAGGATCTTACCAAGTACAACGGCGAGGAAATCGAATTCGTAATTCGCGAGTACAATCCCAAGAAGCGTCGTTTCATCGGCGACAGAAAGTCCATCCTTGTATCCAGAAAGGCTGCAGCTCAGGAGAAACTTTTAAGCACTGTCAAAGAAGGCGATGTTGTTGAAGGCGTTATAAAGAACGTTACCGATTTCGGTGTGTTCGTAGATTTGGGCGGTATCGACGGACTTCTCCACATTTCAGAAATGAGCTGGGGAAGAGTTGAGAATCCCAAGAAGAATTACAAGACCGGCGATAAGCTTAAGGTTTTGATTAAATCTATTTCCGAGAACAAGATTGCACTTTCCTTAAAGTTTAACGACACCAATCCCTGGATTGATGCAGAGAAGAAATACGCAGTAGGCACAGTAGTAACCGGTAAGGTTATGAGAATGGCTGATTTCGGTGCATTCGTTGAACTTGAAGCAGGTATCGATGCACTCCTTCATGTTTCTCAGATTTCCAAGGATCACATCGAGAAGCCTTCAGACGTATTGAAGGTTGGCGATGAAGTTACCGCTAAGGTTGTTGACTTCAATCTCGAAGACAAGAAAGTCAGCATCTCCATTAAAGCATTAACCGAGCCCGAAGAGGACAAAAAGGAAGAAAAAGAAGACGATTCCGAAGTGGCAAGCGTTGACATTGAAGCAGTTATCGCAAGTGAGTCAGAAGAGGCTTAATTCCTTTAATAAAAGGTTTATGTAAGTTATGTATACTTGGTAGGTAGTCACGAGTGGCTACCTACTATTTATTTATCAGGAGAACGGATAATGGCATACGATTACGAGTATTTCAAAAAAGCAGTTTTTGAATTAACCACCATCGATTTGAACGCTTATAAAGAGAAACAGATGAAAAGGCGTATCGATACCCTTATAGATAAGCGTAAGGCTGACGGGTATGATAAGTATGTCGCCATGCTTAAAAGCGATAAGGACGTTTTTGAGGAGTTTGTAAGTTACTTAACCATCAATGTTTCTGAGTTCTACCGTAACCCCGACCAGTGGGAACTTATGGACAAAGAAATCTTCCCCGAACTTATCGGTAAATTCGGCAAGAATTTAAAGATATGGAGTGCCGCATGTTCAACCGGTGACGAGCCTTATTCTTTGGTTATGGCTCTTTCCAAACATGTGCCCCTTAACCAGATAAAGATTTATGCAACGGATATTGATAAACAGATTCTCGAGAAGGCAAAACTTGGTCTTTACAACGAAAAGAGTATTGAGAATGTTCCTGAAGAATTTAAGAAGAAATACTTCACCAAGGTAGGTCCTTCCTACAAGATTTCCGACGAAATCAAGTCCCGCGTTGAATTCAAGCAGCACAATCTCTTAAAGGACCCTTATCCCAAGGACCAGCACATGATTGTATGCCGTAACGTTTTGATATACTTTACGGAAGAAGCCAAGGACGAGGTGTTCAGAAAATTCTTTGACTGCCTCTTAAGCAAGGGTATTCTTTTCATAGGAAGTACCGAACAGATTATAAATTACAAAGATATCGGTTATCAGAGAAAGAATTCTTTCTACTACGATAAGCCTTAAGACAATACACAAAAGAAAAAGACCGACTCACATAAGAGCCGGTCTTTTATATTTTCATGACTAAATTACAAGATGGTTAAGAACGTGGGAAGCATATTCATTGAACATTTCCCTGTCGGTACGACGTTCGTCCGTGAGTTCAAAGAAGAGTTCTTTGGACTCGTATTTGCGCTTGAAGAAAGGCGTCACAACCGCATCCCACTCGGGTAAGAATTTGGAGGTCTTACGGGTGTAGCAGTTGGCTGCTTTGGCCTGCTCGCGATGTTCTTTGTCCACAAAAGAGGAGACGGACTTGTGAAGAGCGATATCCTCGGCGGGAAGATAGTAGTAGTCCTTGTAATTGGCATAGAAGTACTTCATCTCTTCCTCGTAAAGGGGTACTCTCAACATTCCCTGACCGCCGGCTCCGGAAAAATAACATCTGTCATACAAAAATGACACGGGAGTCAGCAAATCTGCGGGAAGGTCCATAATCATCATGATTTCCGAATGTGTGGCTCCCGAGGAATCCTCGTAATAGTTTGCGGACACCTTTGTCACTTTGATTTTTTTGGTAAACAAATCGCAGTAGGCAAGTATCGGAAGAATGGAGAGCATGCCTTTTAAGTCTTCAAAATTGTGAAGAAGAAGAAATCTCTTCAAATCGGCTTCTTTGGTACGTACATAGTCGTGATAAATGCCTATGAGGTCACCGCCGGAGAACTGATCCTCTCTGGTGATATTTAAAAACTTTTCAATGGTTTTTTGCTTGCAGTTCTCAAGTTTTAAAAAGTTTTTGTAAGGAGATATTCTTCTGTAAATATCAATTCCGACATAAGTGTCAAAATCATAACTTAAAGAAAATTCTCGACTTTTGGCGGTGAGATAAGGAATATCGAAGTTGTTTCCGTTATAGTGAATCAAAACCCTGAAGCTTTCCGCAAAATTAAAAAATTCCTCGACTATTGTGGCTTCATCGGAATATTCGTCCGCAAAAAACTGCCTTGATTTCCAGCCGTGATCATAGTAGAGACATCCCACAAGATAGAGCTTTGAAGTGCGGGCGGTAAAGCCTGTGGTCTCTATGTCTATAAAAAGAATCTGCTCTAAGGGAGCGATGGATTCAAGGGGATAAAAAACCTTAATGTCATCAATCTTCTCGTCTATAATCTGCATTTTTTTCTCCTTGTGACAAGCGTAAAAACATATTAAGACTTTTCTCTGACATTTTACCATTTTTGCCTGTTTTGTTCAACAATATTCGTTTTGACACAGACGCCAAAAAATAGTATATTAATAGGGTATGATGGCGTGGAAAACAAGGGTATTTTGCGTCTTCGTGCTAATAATGAGAAGGTTGGGTATTAAAGATGGCAAAACTTACGTTTAGCGGTGGAATACATCCCTACGACGGCAAGGAAATGTCCAAGGATATTCCCATAAAAGAGGTATATCCCGTAAGCGATTTGGTCTATCCTTTGTCTCAGCACATCGGTGCACCTGCGAAGCCCATTGTGGCCAAAGGCGACCATGTTCTGGCCGGTCAGAAGATTGCCGAAGCCGACGGCTTTGTTTCTTCGCCGATTTATGCATCGGTATCGGGAACCGTCAAGGCAATTGAAGAAAGAAGGGTGGTCACCGGTAACAATGCCATGTCCATCGTTATTGAGAATGATGGTTTATATGATTCTGTAGAACCTTGGGAGGTAAAGCCTCTTGAGGAAATGTCTAATGAGGAAATCATCAATCGTGTCCGTGAAGCCGGTATCGTCGGCATGGGCGGCGCGGGATTTCCCACTCATGTCAAGCTTTCGGTCAAAGAACCTGCCAAAATCGATTATGTAATCGTTAACGGAGCCGAGTGTGAGCCTTATCTTACCAGCGACTACCGCAAGATGGTGGAAGAGCCCGAGAAGCTTATCGACGGTTTGAGAGTTTATTTAAAACTGTTTCCGTATTCTCTCGGAATAATTGCAATTGAAGACAATAAGCCGGACTGCATCAAGGTATTTAAGGCCCTTACCAAGGACGAGCCCCGCATTACCGTTAAGGCCCTTCGTACCAAGTATCCTCAGGGCTCCGAACGTCAACTTATTTACGCCGTAACCGGTCGTGAGATTAACTCCAGATTACTTCCCGCAGACGTAGGTTGCGTAGTCAATAACGTTGATACGGTTATTTCGGTTAGAAGAGCCATTTACGACGGTATGCCGCTTATGCATCGTATCGTAACGGTTACCGGTAACTGCATTAAGAATCCCCGTAACTTTAAAGTTCTGACGGGAACGTCATATGCGGACCTTGTGCCCGAAGCCGGGGGATTTAAGAGAGAACCGGTTAAGATTATTTCCGGCGGCCCCATGATGGGCTTTTGCATATTTGATTTAAACGTGCCCGTTACCAAGACGGCATCGGCACTTCTTTGTTTGTCAAGAGATGACATCAGTCGCATGGAACCTTCCGCATGTATCAATTGCGGTCAGTGCGTCGAGGTTTGTCCCAGCCGCTTGATTCCAAAGCTTTTATCGGACCATGCGGCGAATTTCAACGAAGAGGAGTTCTTAAGCAACCACGGACTCGAATGCGTGGAATGCGGCTGTTGCAGCTTTATCTGCCCCGCCAAAAGACCTCTTTGTCAGAACATTAAATCTCTCAGAAAGATATGTCTTTCCAAGAAGAAAAAGTAGGAGGAAAAAACTTTGGATAAGTTATATAACGTATCATCCAATCCCCATATCCGCTCCAAAGTAACCACCTCCGGACTCATGTTCTGTGTTATTGTGGCTTTACTTCCCGCTGCGGGATTCGGTATTTTCAGATTCGGACTTAATGCCCTTTTGCTTATAGCGGTTACCGTTGCATCTGCGGTGCTGTCCGAGTTTTTATTCAATCTCATTACCAAAAGAAAGCAGACCTTAGGCGACTTTTCCGCTATAGTAACGGGCCTTTTGCTGGCTTTGAACCTTCCTCCGGCAGCACCCTGGTGGATCGGTGTCGTAGGCGGTTTCTTTGCCATAGTTGTGGTTAAGATGCTTTTTGGCGGACTTGGCCAGAACTTCATGAACCCTGCCCTCGGTGCCAGATGCTTTCTTGTAATTTCTTTTGCATCCATTATGACCAATTTTGCCGTGGACGGCGTATCCGAGGCTACTCCCCTTGCAAGACTCAAGGCGGGAGAGGTAGTTGACATTGTTGCCATGGCCAGAGGTAACATACCCGGTACCATCGGTGAGATAAGTGTCATTGCTATATTAATCGGTGCCTGCTTCTTAATTCTTGTGGGAGTAATCGATATTCTTATTCCCGGAGCATACATCGTTTCATTTGTGATTTTCCTGGTTATTTTCTCGGGAAAGGGTTTTGACACCACATACATTGCGGCTCATTTATCGGGCGGCGGTCTTATGCTCGGCGCTTTCTTTATGGCCACGGACTATGTCACGAGACCCATCACCAAGACGGGACAGCTGATTTACGGCGCCTTTCTGGGCATACTGACCGGTATCTTCAGATTGTTCGGTCCTTCGGCCGAAGGCGTTTCTTTTGCGATTATAATCGGTAACCTCTTGGTTCCCTTAATCGATATGTTCACCAAACCTCGTTTCTTTGGCAAAGGAGGTGTGCGTAACAATGAGTGATGAATTCAAATCCATGAAAAGCATAGAACTGGCTGAGAAAAAGAACAGGGGCAATTCTAAGGATATTAAAGAGCTTATCGTAAACACCCTTATAATGCTTGCCATTGCTTTGGTGGCCGGAGGTGTTCTCGGATTCGTGCACGAACTTACCAAAGAGCCCATAGCAGCCATGGCGGCCAAAGAAAAACAGGCGGCCAACCGCAAGGTATTCTTAAGTGCATCGGACTTTTCCGACACTGTTCTTGACAAATCCGCGGATATCAGCGAGTTTAAGGCGCTTTATCCCGGAGTGGACATTACCGACTGTATCGAAGCTCTGGATGAAAACGGCGCAGTTGCCGGTTACGTTCTTGAAGTTACTTCCCACGAAGGCTACGGCGGAGATATTGTATTCAGCGCAGGTATTGCAAATGACGGTACCTTAAACGGAATCTTTATAACATCCATTTCCGAGACTGCGGGTCTTGGCATGAGAGCTCCTGAGGTTTTGGTGCCGCAGTTTACCGCTCAGAATGTTGAAGTTTTTGAAGTGGTTAAGGGTACAGGCACCACGGATGCTCAGATTGATGCAATATCAGGTGCCACCATTACATCCAAAGCGGTTACAAACGGCGTAAATGCCGCTTTGGAATATTTCAGATTATATTTGAACGGAGGTGAGGGACATGAATCATGATACTGATGAAAGAGAATCCCTGATCTCTGAGCTTTCCGAGAGATTTTTAAACGGTGTTTTCAAAGAAAACCCCACATTTGTGCTGCTTCTCGGTATGTGCCCCACACTCGCGGTTACTACCAGCGCGGCCAACGGTCTCGGCATGGGTATTACCACTCTGGTGGTTCTTGCCATGAGTAACCTTTTTATTTCTCTTTTGAGAAAGGTTATTCCCGACAAGATCAGAATCCCTGCGTTTATTGTTATCATAGCTTCCTTTGTTACCATGGTGGAGCTTCTTTTGAACGCTTATCTGCCGGGACTTTACAAGAACCTGGGACTTTATATTCCCCTTATAGTCGTTAACTGTATTATTCTTGGCCGTGCCGAGGCGTATGCATATTCACATTCGCCTTTGCTGTCGCTTTTTGACGGTCTCGGCATGGGAACCGGATTTACCCTTGCACTTACCATTATCGGTGCGGTGCGAGAACTTCTCGGTACGGGCAGCATTTTCGATTACCGTATTATGCCCAAGGGATATGTGCCCGTCAGCATTTTTATTATGGCTCCAGGCGCTTTCTTTGTACTGGCTCTTCTTACCGCCATCCAGAACAAGATTAAAGAAATCGGCGAAAGAAAGGGCAAAGACATGTCCAAGATTCAGTCGGGCTGCGGTCATGACTGCCTTAACTGTAATCTTGAGTGCGCCACACCTGACATAAAGGCTGCGGCTTTAAAGACTTCAGAGTCCGAGTCTTCAGAGACTGACGGAGAAGACAGTACCGCAGAATCCGAAGACAAGCCTGCGAAGAATAAAAAAGACAAGAAATCCAAATCACGTGACAAAAAGCGTGACAGAAAAGATAAAAGGGTTAAGGAACCGGTTGCGGAGAATGTCACAGAAGACACAGCTCCCGAGACACCTCAGGAAGAGCCTTCCGAGGAACCGGTTAAGGCAACCGAGCCCGAACCTGCCCCTGAAGTTAAACCTTCAGAGCCTGAGGTTACCGAACCTGCAGCGGAAGAGAAGCCCGAGACTGTTTCGGAACCTGCCATTGCGCCTGAGACTGTTGAAGCTCCCGTAGCGGAAGAGCCCTCGAAAGAATCCGAGGCTCCCGCAACGGACGCAGAAGACGAACTTGAATTTCTTGATTTCTCAGACCTTAAAAAGGCCATTAAATCAGGCTCCAAGGACGGTAAAAAGCCTGTACGCAAGAAAGCGTCCCTCGAGAAAGCCAAGGCCATGCTTGAGAAGGCCGAAGAATCTTTAAAGGAGGAGCAGCATGATTAGGAATCTTATAGTATTGTCACTTGGTTCTGCTTTAATCAATAACGTTGTGCTGAGCCAGTTTTTGGGCCTTTGTCCTTTCCTTGGCGTATCCAAAAAGGTTAAAACCGCTCTCGGTATGGGTACCGCGGTTATTTTCGTAATCACCCTTGCCAGCATTGTTACGGGTATCATTTACAAAGGACTTTTGGTTACCTTTGACCTGACCTACCTTAAGACTATTGTATTTATCCTTGTAATTGCGGCTCTTGTACAGTTTGTGGAAATGTTCCTAAAGAGGTTTATTCCTTCTTTATACAGTGCCTTGGGCGTATATCTGCCCCTTATTACCACCAACTGCGCGGTTCTTGGTATCGCAATTACCAACGTTCAGAAGGATTACTCCCTGCTTGAGGGCACCGTTAACGGATTTGCCACAAGCGTGGGCTTTACCATAGCCATTGTTATTCTGGCAGGTATTCGTGAAAAAATGCAGTACAACGACATTCCCAAGGCCTTCAGAGGCATGCCCATAGTCCTGGTTTCCGCCGGACTTATGGCTATTGCGTTCTGCGGCTTTGCCGGACTTTTATAGGAGGTGCTTCGTGAACGTCTCAGCGATTTTAACGCCCCTCATTTTAATGCTCGGCCTCGGATTATTCGTAGGTGTATTCTTAGGAATAGCCGGCATAGCATTTAAGGTTAAGGTGGATGAAAAAGAAGAAGCGATTTTAAAGGCACTTCCCGGAAACAACTGCGGCGGATGCGGCTATCCCGGATGCGCGGGCCTTGCGGCTGCCATAGCCAAGGGCGAAGCACCCGTCAATCAGTGTCCCGTAGGCGGAGAACCTGTTGCGGATGAAATAGCTGCCATAATGGGCACCACAGCAGAGAAAACCGAAAAAATGGTGGCCTTTGTGGCATGCAAAGCTCATTGCGCCGACATGACTATGGATTATGATTATTACGGAGTGGAAGACTGCAGAATGTTAAGCTTTGTGCCTAACGGCGGTCCCAAGTCCTGTAATGACGGATGCCTCGGTTTCGGCACCTGCATGAAGACCTGTCCTTTTGACGCCATCCATGTAGTGGACGGAGTTGCGGTTGTGGACAGAGACAAATGTAAAGCCTGCGGCAAATGCATCGAAGTTTGCCCCAAGCACCTTATTTCTCTGGTGCCTTACAGCGCTCAGTATGCGGTGGCATGTTCTTCCAAACAGAAGGGTCCCGTTACCATGAAGCAGTGTAAAGTGGGCTGTATCGGCTGCGGTATCTGTGTCAAGAACTGTCCTCTCGAGGCGGTTAAGGTGGAGAACTTCAATGCTACGATAGACTACAGTATCTGTCAGAACTGCGGTACATGTGCCGAGAAATGTCCCAGAAAGACCATTACAGCTCAGTATTGATTAACGGAGAGATATGAAGCTTAACGAATACGATGACAACGGAAGCGGTAAAATAGGCCACGGAGCTGCAGTACTTGCAGCTCTGCTTATTGTGTCCGTTTTAGTCATTGTACTTGCTGCCAATAAAGATTATTTAAAGAGACGGTTTGGGTCTGCATCTTCAGGCTCGGGGATCGTCTCTTCGGTTTCTTTTGAGGACCATGCTTCCGATTCTGTATCCCTTACATCGCAAGTTTATGTTTCGGATTTGAGTTTTTACAAAGATTTTGAATCACAGACTTCCGACAGCAACGGAACCGAAACTTCCGCGACGGTGTCCAATACTTCGGTGACAGCATCTCAGCAGGAGACACTTACCGAGGAAAACGACGGCAAGCACACGCTTATCACCAATCTTGACGGTACCACCGAGTGGGCGGTTATAAGTCCGCATATTCCCAAGTGTGACTATGATTACACCAATCTTTTCAATCAGTCCGGCCGTCTTAAATACTTTGAAGACGATAAGTGTACCAGTTTCTTTGGCATAGATGTATCCAAGGAGCAGAATTATATAGATTTTAACAAGGTCAAAAAAGACGGGGTTTCTTTTGTCATGGTAAGGCTCGGTTCCAGAGGCTATCAGACGGGACAGTTATCTGTAGACGATTATTTCCGCGACAATGTGAAGAGGGCCAATGACGCGGGCCTTGATGTGGGCGTATATTTTATGTCCCAGGCAGTTACGGAAGATGAGGCAAGAGAAGAGGCCAAATACGTTCTCGACAATATTCTGGGTTACAGAATTACTTATCCAATTGCCCTTGTGATGCAGCCGGTCAAAAACGACACCGCCAGAGCGGATGCCCTTTCAAAAGCCGACAGAACCACCGTTATGAGAGCATTTTTAAAAGAAATCAAGGACAAAGGCTATATACCGATTATTTACGGCACAAAGCGCTCGCTCTTTAAAGACATCGATCTGGTAAAAGTAGTGGGAGACTATGAGATATGGCTGTCAGACACGGGATCGGATTACCCCGATTATCCCTACAGATACTCCATGTGGCAGTATGACTTAAAGGGTGCCGTGGAAGGAGTATCCGGGGACGTTAACTTTAACATAAGCTTTGTGGACTACGCCTTAAAGTGAGGCCTTAAGATTCAGTATTGTGCCAGAAATCTTCACTCGGCTGTAGATTTCCGCATATTCTTTGTTGGTGCAGTCGTCGATATAGTTTTGCATAAATGCTTTTTTAAAACCGTTTTTTATAAGAATGTCCGCCGCCTTGTTGTATGCAACGGCGGCTTCTTTTTCGCTTGAATATTTGCCTATTACGTAATTGGAACGTACGTGAATGGTGGCTTTGTATATTTTCTTTAAGTTCTTCTCCGTAACGGTAACACCGTGATATCTGTTGATTATCTTTAAATTCTCACGTCTGAAGTCGAGGGAATCGGAATTTACAAATAAAAAATCCCTTCCCTCAACGGCAAAACTCTTTATTCCGTAGCGTTCTTTGATCGAGGTCTGCATGCCGAACTCTGAGACAAAATAATGATTGCCTCTGCACATAATCTTGTGCTGTGAAAAGAAGAACAAATCGTCCATATCAAATTTTAACTCTTCAAAAGGAGAGTAGAAGTATGAAAAATCACGTTTTCTGATATAGATGGGATTGGAAAAATAAAGATGATTGTCTCTCAAATTAATAAGGGAAACGTATTTGTCATATTTAATGGGATAGCTTTCGGAGTAATTGTAACAGGAATAGAGCTTGTTTCTTAATATTTCTTTGGCAAGGGAATAAGCGGCGGAGGCCTGAATCTCGGTGTCGTAGCTGCCAAGACTTATATGCTTGCCGTCGAGGGTAATGGATGCTCTGTAGTTTTTTTCGCCGTTTTTCTTTTTGTCGATGTAAACTCCGGGTAACATGGCTAAACCTCTTAAATGTATATATATAAATTATCGCATAATTTTGACGGAATGGAAAGTAAAGAGAAATTATTAAAAAAATATAAACAAACCTATTGATTATTCAGTCTTATTGGAATAAAATAAATTTGACGTTTTAACATATTAACGTACAAAAGGGCGTGGGGATATGAAGTATAAGTGCATAAAAGGTGCTAAAGAACAGGTTGACGTTTTACAAAAGGACTACGAATCCGCAGCTAAATTCGGAATTTTGAGCCTTGGAAACAGTCATCTTTTTTTTCGCAAATTTTTTAAAACCTATTATGTTTCATATGCCGGGTTAGATGCAGCTTTTCGCCGTGTTTACATGATGAACGGCAAGAAGAGTTCATTGGCTATGGAGTATCTGGTACTCGTCTCAGACGGTGCGGAAATTGCGACAATCGGTCTTCCCGGTACCGCCAAGGCTAAAGAAATCATAGAGATTATCAAAGAAAAGGCTCCCCATATCGACACGGTTTACAAAGGGGAAGCAGTATAGAAATGACCAAAGAAGAGAAGCTTGAAAGCGTACTTAAGGCATATACGCGATTTTACAATATAAAGAGAGATGATGTTGAACCGCCCTTTGATGCGGAGGCCGAATTTATTTCTCACAACGAACAGTACATCCTTGTTAAATCCGCCAAAATAGCGGAAATCGATTCCAACGAATTTGTATATTTCAAGTCGGTAGACAGACTGACTGAAGAAAACCTGACAGAACTTGACAAAACAGCCTGGGAGAGAGGCTTATCGAAAGTCAATCCCGGACCCGGTCACAGAAATTCGGATGTTTCTTTAATCATCATTGCCGACAAAATCGACGAGGATGCTTTTAAACTCGCCAGGAAACTCAAACACTCCAAATCCTATCTTTTTACCTTTCACGGATGGAGCAATTACAAACTGATTGCTATTGATCTTTCGGACAATCGTACGACCTTTAACCGCCAGGGACGAACGCTTAAAAAGATCATTAACAATAAATAATTTTTATAAGTTAAAGGAGACAAAAATGACTGCATTATTAATTATTCTTGCGGCTGTTGTTTTGCTCGTAATCGGCTATGTATTCTATGGCTCTTATCTTGCAAAACAGTGGGGCATCGATCCCGGCAGAAAGACACCCGCATTGGAAAAAGAAGACGGAGTTGACTACGTTGCTGCAAAACCCGCAGTACTTATGGGTCACCATTTTTCTTCCATCGCAGGCGCAGGCCCCATCAACGGACCTATTCAGGCTTCAGTGTTTGGTTGGGTTCCCGTATTTCTTTGGTGTGTTATCGGTGGTATCTTCTTTGGCGGTCTTCAGGACTTCGGTTCGCTTTTTGCATCCGTTCGTCATGATGGCAAATCCGTCGGTGAGATCATCAAAGACTCTATGGGATCAAAAGCCAAAAAGCTCTTTATTGTGTTTGCTTTACTTGTTTTAATCCTTGTTATCGCATCCTTCGTTAACGTTGTTGCCGCTACATTCGCAACGGCTGCAGATGCGCCCAAGACCCTCGGATTTGTTGCAAATCCCACAGGTACACAGACTACCGCTATTATTTCTATCTTGTTTGTTGTACTTGCCATTATCTTTGGTATCCTTACCAACAAGTGCGGTATGAAGACACTTCCCGCTACCTTCATCGGTATCGCAGGTATCGTTATCGCAGTTGTGGTAGGTCTTAACTTTGGTTTTGCCATGACCCGTACAGCATGGATTGTCGTTATCGGTATTTATATCGCCGTTGCTTCCTTGATCCCCGTATGGATTATGTTACAGCCCAGAGACTACCTTTCCAGCTTCCTTCTTTATGCAATGATGATCGTTGCAATTGTAGGTATCGTGGTTTGTGCTTTCTCCGGAAAGGCTACCTTCCAGATTCCCGCATTCACAGGCTGGTCTAACGGTCTCGGAAGCTTATTCCCTGCATTGTTTATTACAGTTGCCTGCGGCGCATGCTCCGGTTTCCACTCTCTTATTTCCACCGGTACATCCAGTAAGCAGCTTGACAACGAAAAGAACGCTAAGGCTATCGGCTACGGCTCAATGCTTATCGAATCCGCGCTCGGTATCATCGCTCTTATCGCTGTAGGTATGATTTTTGACAAGTACACCGCAAAAGAACTCGGTACTTCCCCTGCCAACTACTTCGCAGCAGGTATCGCTACAATGTTCTCCAACGTTGATACTTCTTCCGTATACAAGACTATCTATGCATTACTTACTCTTGCCGTTTCCGTATTTGCACTTACCAGTCTTGATACCGGTACCAGACTTTCACGTTTCATGTTCTCCGAACTTTTCTTAAAGGACAACGAGAATACATGGAAAGACGCAAAGGGTATCAGAAAAGTCCTTGCACATCCTTTGTTCGGCACATCATTCATGGTTGTCATCGGCTGCGTACTCGGCGGATTAAGCCTTTCCCAGATTTGGGGACTTTTCGGCGCTGCCAACCAGCTCCTTGCAGGTATCGCTCTTATGGCAGTAGCTGCATGGCTCGGTGAAGTAGGTAAGAACAACAAGATGTTCTTTATCCCCATGATCTTCATGCTTGCCGCAACACTTACATACCTTGCTATGAAGGTTATCAGCATCTGCAAGCTTATCGGTGGCTTAGTACCCGACAAGACAGCTATGTGGGGCGACTGGTTCCAGCTTGTATTTGCGGCTGCAATGTTCGTTCTTGCTATCATCCTCATCGTTCAGGGTGTAGGCACCTTCAGCAAACAGGCTAAAGCTAAAAAATAATAGGTAAAATTGCCCAAAGAACCCTTCGGATTTCCCGAAGGGTTTTTTGCTTTGGCACTTGAACTTGACAGCATTTTCGGTTACTCTTAAAAGAGCCATATTTATAAATATTTCGAGGAGAATCATACATGTTTTATACAAGCACCAGAGATAACTCCATTAAACTTACGGCATCAGAAGCCGTTTTGAAGGGACTTTCCGATGACGGAGGACTGTTTGTCCCCAGCGAAATTCCTTCTTTGTCCAAATCTCTTAAAGAGATAAGCGAAATGGATTACAAAGAAACCGCTTATACGGTTATGAAAGACTTCCTCTTTGACTACACCGAGGAAGAGTTAAGAAGCTGTATCGACAAAGCCTACGATGCCAAATTCGACACCGAAGAAATTGCCCCCCTCGTTGAAGCGGAAGGGGTTTACTATCTTGAATTATTCCATGGCAAGACCATAGCCTTTAAGGACATGGCTCTTTCTATTTTGCCTCATTTACTCACCACAGCAGCCAAGAAAAATAAATCCGACAAAGAAATCGTTATCCTTACAGCCACCAGCGGCGATACAGGTAAAGCTGCCCTTGCGGGATTCGCGGGCGTGCCCGGCACCAGAATCATTGTTTTTTATCCAAAGGGCGGTGTTTCCAAGGTTCAGGAGCTCCAGATGGTTACTCAGAAGGAATCCAACACCAAGGTTATAGGCGTTAAGGGTAATTTCGACGATTGTCAGAGCAAGGTTAAGGAACTTTTTAACGATTCCGCGCTCAAAGAGCAGATGGCTGCCGCAGGCTTCCAATTCTCCAGTGCCAATTCCATCAACATCGGAAGACTGGTTCCCCAGATAGCATATTATGTGTATGCATACGGCAAGCTGTTAAAAGAAGGCCGCATTACGGACGGCGAGAAGATTAACATCTGCGTACCCACAGGTAACTTCGGTAACATTCTGGCCGCCTTCTATGCGAAAAACATGGGCCTTCCCGTTAACAAGCTTATCTGCGCATCCAATGACAATAAAGTTTTGTTCGACTTCTTTAAAGAGGGGGTTTATGACAGGAACCGTGAATTTATTCTTACGGATTCGCCTTCCATGGATATCCTTATTTCGTCCAATCTCGAGCGCCTTATTTATCTTTGCACCGGCTGTGACGACAAGGCCAATAAATCCCTTATGGAGCATTTAAAGACCGACGGAGTATACAGCATTAAGGACAGCTTTTCCAAGGTTAAAGACCAGTTTGTGGGCGAATACGCCGACTGGGCGGATTCAAGCGCCAAGATTAAGTCTCTTTACGAGAAGACGGGCTACGTAATCGACACCCACACTGCAGTAGCGGCAGCATCCTATGACAAATACGTGAAGGCTACGGGCGATACCACCAAGACCGTTATCGCATCTACCGCCAGCCCCTTCAAGTTTGCCCGTTCCGTTATGAAGGCAATCGACCCTGTTTATGCGGGAGAAGATGACTTTAAGCTTATAGACATTCTGTCCAAGACCGCCAATGTTGAGATTCCTAATGCCATCAACGAAATCCGCACATCACCCGTGGTTCACGATACGGTTGTTGAGATTTCCGACATGAAAAAGGCAGTCATGGACAATATAGGTATTTAAGAGGTTAATTGTGAAAGTAAAAAAACAGATTCTTATTGTTGACGACGTCACCACGAATCTAAAGTGTTTAGGGGAAATTTTAAAGGACAATTATTCGCTTTCCATGGCTAAATCCGGCGAGCAGGCCATTTCCATGCTCTCCAAAGTCAAACCGGATTTGGTGCTTCTTGATGTAAAGATGCCCGGCATGGACGGCTACGAAACCTTTAAAGAAATAAAGAATATCAAAGGCTTTGAAGACATACCCATCATTTTCCTTACAGCAGATACGGAGAATGAAAGTGAGTTAAGAGGCCTTCGTCTGGGTGCCTGCGATTTTATCAGAAAGCCCTACGAGCCCGAAGTTATGGTGGGAAGAATCGAGCGCGTTCTTTTGCAGGAAGAGAAGAACCGTGAGATCAGAAGAGCGGC
>CAMNCH010000035.1 GCA_946534145.1 uncultured Lachnospiraceae bacterium | reverse complement strand
GATCTGACTATGGTAACCAGCACATCCGTGCCGATATGGGGCTTGGCGTCGTATAAAATCGAAGGGTCTGCGCCAAATTTCACAAAGGTATTAAGAACTTCTTTGTTACGTCCTTCTTTGTCCTTGACAAGGGTGTTAAGCTTGCCGTCGGAAAATGTACCGGCGCCGCCTTCTCCGAACAAAACGTTGGAATTTTCGTTCAAAGGTCCGCCGTTCCAGAAATTCTCCACATCCCGCTTACGCATATCAACGGGAAAGCCTCTTTCAAGAATCAGGGGCTTATAGCCGTTTTTGGCCAAAAGATATGCTGCGAAAAGACCGCAGGGTCCGTCACCCACTACAATGGGCCGATGTCTCATGGGCTTTTTACCCGTAATATTGAATTTATACTCAACCGGTTTATAGAGGCTTACATTATTGCTCTTAAGCCGCCTTAATACGCTTTCCTCGTGACGAACCTTGCAGGAAACGCTTAATACAAAGAAAACGTCGGGCCGCTTTCTGGCATCCACAGACTGTTTCTCTATTTCGTAAGAAATAAGGTCCTCTGGAAGAATCTGCAAGGTTGCAAGAAGCTTCCTTACAAGTTCTTTTTCGGTATAGCCCGGTTTAAGTTTTAACTGATTGACAATTAACAATGCTGACTCCTTGTTAAAGCGAAGCATTCTTGCCGGCAATGGCGCCGGTGGAAAATGCCCATTGAAGGTTGTATCCCCCACAGATACCGTCAACGTCCACCAATTCACCTGTTATGTACAGGCCTTTATGCAACACGGATTCAAGGTTGTCGGTAAGTTCGGAGATTAGCACTCCTCCGCCGGTAACCTGTGATTTGTCGAATCCGTTTACTCCAACAGCCTTAACGGTAAACTCCTGCATGTACAAAACAGCGTCGATTATCGCTTCTTTGTCGCAGTCGCGCACCAAGGCTGACGGCTTAAGGCCGCACATCTTTATAATCTCGATATTAAGCTTCTTGTTAAGAAAGCCGGTGAAAAAGCTCTCAACGGTCTGATTCTCATGCAAAAGAAGCTTGGACATAACAAAATTCTTTAAGTCTTCCCTTTCAAAGCCCGGAAGCAGGTTCAAAACAATTGTAACATTTTTCTTTTCATCAAGGCACTGTGCAACACAATGGCTCACCTGGAAAGAAACAATACCCGAAAGGCCGTAATCTGTAAAAAGAACCTCTCCCGCCTGCTTCATGATAAGTTCTTCATCCTTAAAAAGATAAAGCTCACACTCGTCTCTCACACCGCTTAAAGCCTTGAAATTGGCGCCTTCGCATTTAATCTGTGTAAGTGCGGGATATAATTTGGTAACCGTATGACCGAGGGTCTTAAGTATATCATAGCCGTTGGCGTTTTCTTTGGCAGGAAGTCCCGCCTTGCCGCCGCAAGACATTATTACGCTGTCAAAAGAAAAGGTCTCGCCACCCTCGGTCTTTACCGTAAATCCGGTATCAGCGGCTTTAACTTCCGTAACAAGGCTGTCCGTACGAATATTTATATCTGTCTCGTTAATGGCGCTTCTGATTACGTCCAGAACCGCCGAAGCCTGTTCGCATGCGGGATAGAAATATCCGTTTTTGTCCTTTATAAGAAGTCCGAGGCTTGTAAAGAACATGCACAAATCTTTACTCGAATAATTCTCAAGCACACGCTCCACAAATGAAACGTCATCGGTGTAATAACACTCGGGTTTCATGTAGGCATTGGTGAAGTTGCAGCGACCGTTGCCGGTAACCAGAATCTTCTTGCCGACACGATCCTTTCTTTCAAAGACTGTAACATCTGCACCGTTCTTTTTGGCATATAGGGCGGCTATAAGTCCGCTTGCTCCTCCTCCGATTATTCCGACTTTTTTCATAGGTTTCCTCATCTGATCAAGTGAAAACGTTCCAAAATTTTAGTAAGCTTTCTGCCCCCCGGGAACCTTGAAAGTTCTTCGGCAGAAACGGAACGAGTCAAAAGCATAATCAAGCCGTAGATTACAACTCCGACTATAATGCTGAGTATAATCTTAATTCTTGAAAAACCGTTCTTGCACAATACAAAGTCCAGTAAGAAAATGACTGCGCCCATAACCAAAGAAGAAATAAGCGGCATTCCGAAAACCTTGGCAAAATCCAGCCTGCATCTTAATATCTTCATAATGGCCCTCACGTTCAAAATGCACATCACAAGTGCGAAAACATTATTGGAAAGGGCAACCGCATATACCTTTAAATCCGTTGTAAAAAGAAGCAGGGTCATTAACGACAGATGAATAACCATAGCTATAAGCGCATGCTTGATAGGCACATACAACCGGCTCATACCCTGTAAAATATAACCCGTAATAGACGAAAGCGAAAACAGTATTATTCCAAGGGAACCAATCCTTAAGAGCATGGGCGCAACTTCATCGGTGGTCGAAAAAAGAAGGTACATAACCGAAGGTGCAAGTGCCGCAAGTCCGATAGCCGCAGGTATAGCAACCATCATGGTGATTCTGATAACGCTCTTAACTTTTCTTGTGACAATATCATATTCTTTTTTCTTAACATGTCCGGAAAGTGTGGGTACAGTCGCCATGCCCATGGCCGAAGAAAGGGCCAGCACTACGGAAACCAGTACCATGTATTTACCGGAATATATACCCCAGTTGGCGGTCTTTAAGTCCGAAAATCCCTTTATATCCATAACTTTGTTGTGAATAAAGTGATCGCAGAATCCGGAAACCGTAGTTACGGAAGAACTGATAACAATGGGGATAATGGTAAGTATGACAGCCCTGTATATGGAGAAAGAACTGTCTATAACGGTAGTCTGATCTTTGTAAATATTCCGCTTAAATCTTCTGCTTCCCGCTTTGTACATAAGCAGCATAAAAAGCAGTGCCAATACAGCACCCGCAACGCAGCCTGAAATGGCGCCTGCGGCACCGTATGAGTATTTGTACTGTTCATTGTGAAGAAGCATGCCTACCTTGGTGCCGTATTGGGCCAGGAAGTAGGACGCTCCGATACCCACTCCCACAACGGCTATCTGCTCGATAACCTGGGAAATGGCCGTAGGAACCATGGTACCCATACCCTGATAATAGCCTCTGAATACCGAAAGCATACATACCACCAGAAGTGTGGGTGAAATCATACGTAGAGCCAGATAACTCATGGGCTCACCGAAAGCATTGGCAAGCCGGTTACTGAAAAAGAAAACCACGCAGGAGGATATAACGCCCATGAAAACAGAAAACTTCAAGGCGCACTTAAAAATCTTATCTGCGTTCTTATATTCGCCTTTGCTGACTTTGGCGGATACAAGTTTTGATAAAGCTACCGGTATGCCGTATGCGGAAATAGTATAAAAAATCTGGTATATGTCAAAGGCAGTGGCATAATAGCCGTTACCCGTATTACCGATGATATAAGCAAGGGGAATACGCTTAAACAAGCCAAGAAGGCGTACAAGTACGCCTGCGATGGCAAGAATGCTGCCCTGCACTATAAAGTTGTTGGTTGATTTTTGTTTTGTACCCTTAGTATCCATTAATTCTCTCTTGTGATGTTTAAAGCCTGCAAAACGGCTTCCTGTTTACCTTCCATAACCCTTCTTTCTTCGTCGGTCATATGGTCGTAACCGATTAAATGAAGAAGACTGTGCGTAATCAAAAAGGCTATCTCTCTTTTAAAAGAATGTCCGTACTCTTCTGCCTGAGCATGTGCTCTCTCAAGTGATATCATTATATCACCGAGTATGAGTTCTTTTGTATCCGGATCGAAATAATCCGCAGAACCTTCCTCCACCAAAGAAAAATCTCCTGCCGAAGGAAAATCTATGGCAGGAAATGACAAAACATCAGTAGCCTTGTCAATCTCCCTGAAATCCCTGTTAATCTCTCTGATAGACTCATCGTCCGTAAATGTTACGTTTAAAGTCACGTCCTTAAAGGGTACGGATTCACTCTCCAAAACCTTTAAAGTAAGAGACTTGATAAGTTCTTCAATATTAAATTCAAACTGCTCTTCTGTCTCGTTCTCAACGTAAAAAGTCATAGTATAAGGTTTCCTTTAACAAAATGTCTTTGATGGCGTTGTAGTCTTTAATGCTTAAATCACAATCCGCCATGTTACTCTTAAACATGTTTTTGTCTATAAGGGTCTGAATCAGTTCTTTGTAATCGATTTTAATCTTTTTGTCCTTCTCAAAAAGGCTCATAAGCGTGGCTATGAGTTTGTCTGATATATAAACTATTCCGGCTTCTTTTGACAAAGGTCTGCCTTCCCTTGCAAGGTATTCCGTAAGAAGCGCCGATGCTTCCGGCGGAAACTGGTTGGAAGAAAGGAACCCCTGAAACTCTTCGTCCGAATAGGAATAAGCATACTTGATGCGATGGTAATAGGCGCAGTTTTTAACAAGGTTAACGTCACAGCCGATGGCGGCAGCCATTCTTTCCGCAAGATATGCGGTATGAATGGACCTGAAATACTCTTCTTTGGACTTGTTCTTAAGATTGGACAGAGCAATGTATTCCTGGTCGTTAACCTCCTGATATTTGTTGCGATATCTGTTGGCAACGTTGGTGTTAAAATACTTAAGTACAAAGAACATTACTATGCAGTTAACCACAACGTTGGTAATGGGTATAACAAACTGTTCGGCGGAAAGTTCTTCGTTTTTAAGAACCACAAAGCCGGCGGATTCGAATATAAAAAGCACAAGATTGGAAATGGCTATGGCAGGCACCACCTTAAAGCTCTTATCGATATCCTGAAACAAAACCGCAGCAATAATAACAGCGGTGAAATATACGTAATAAGTGATAATATCAGGGTCTTTGCACAAAAGAAGTGTCAGAAAAACAAACCCCGAAATCGAATAAAGGGCAATAAATGTATTGGAAAAAAGAAGCAAAGCCACACCGATACACAAAAATACCCAGCCCTCTCTGTCTATAAGCGGGAACAGGCAGGAAAGCATAAGCCCCACAGCAAACACCAGCAGGAACCTGAAGGGATGCATCTCATTGTCGTAGTCAAGCTTCTTAAAGGCAAAAGAATAATGACACAGGAGTATAAGGCCCAAAGAAAAGAACACCGAAAATACACCGTTACGTATTATTTCTCCGACGGATTTGTCATATAAGAAGGACATTCCCACCGTCAAAATAAGTGTAGCGATGAATATTGTAATACTTGTGGCCAAAAACCTGTTTCTAACGCTTTTCAAAGTAATTTATTTCCTTTGAGATTTTTTTCGTGCAGCCTTTTCTTCGTAGGTTTCGTATGCTTTTACTATCTTCTGAACCAGCGGATGTCTTACAACGTCCTTGCTGGTCAAGTTACAAACAGCTATACCTTCTATCTTGTTAAGAATCTTAATGGCAACGTCAAGGCCGCTGGTTACGTCCTTGGGAAGGTCTTTCTGGGTGGAGTCACCGGTTATAACAACCTTGGAGCCAAAACCTATTCTTGTTAAGAACATCTTCATCTGAGCGGGAGTGGTATTTTGCGCTTCATCAAGAATAATATAAGCATCATCCAGAGTACGGCCGCGCATATAAGCAAGAGGCGCAACCTCAATTAAGCCCTTTTCCATGTTCTTCTGAAAGCCTTCGGCTCCCATAATCTGATAAAGGGCATCATAAAGGGGTCTTAAATAAGGGTCTACCTTACTCTGCAAGTCGCCGGGCAAAAATCCGAGCTTCTCTCCCGCTTCAATGGCGGGTCTTGTAAGGATAATCTTATTAACCTCATTGTTTTTAAAAGCTGTAATTGCCAACGCCATGGCAAGGTAAGTCTTACCCGTACCGGCGGGACCTATGCCGAAAACCACCATGTTTTTCTTCATGGCCTCAACGTATTCCTTCTGGCCGATGGTCTTGGGCTTTATGGGCTTGCCGCTTACGGTATGACAGATAACCTCTTTGTCGAGAACGGAAATCTCGGCTTCCTTGTTTTCTTTGGCAAGGGTAAGGGCATAATCAACTTTTTGTTCTTCCAAATCGTCGTCCTTTCCGACAGTTGAGACAATCTGTCTCATTAAAGAAGCGGCGCTTGAAACATCCCGTTCGTCACCGGATATTATCAGGCTTCCGTTTCTGTTGACAATGGAAACATTCAGTTCTTTTTCAATTTTCTCAAGATATTTATCGTTTTGTCCGAAAAGAGTACGTAACTCTTCGCCGGTAAAATCAATTGCTTTTTCCATATATTGCCTTTATTTATGGTATGGTTCCCGGGCATTTATCTTAAAAGCCCTGTAAATCTGTTCAAGTAAAATAACCCTCATTAACTGATGAGGAAAGGTCATGTCGGAGAAGCTTAAGGAAAAAGAAGACATTTTTTTGACCGAATCGTCTATTCCCAAAGAACCGCCTATGACAAAAGCAAGCGAGCTGACTCCCAAAGTAAAGAGGCTGTCCATCTTGCGGGCCAGGCCCTCGCTTGTCACCTTGTCTCCCTCAATTTCAAGGGTGATAAGATAATCGGAGTCTTTAATCTTACTCTTGATACGCTCTCCTTCTTTTGACAAAATAAGGCTTTTCTCGGTATCTGAGATCTTGTCGGGAGTTTTTTCATCGGTAACTTCGCAAATCTCAACTGTTGCGTATCTTGAAAGGCGCTTCACGTATTCGGAGATTGCGTCTCTGTAAAAGTTTTCTTTAATCTTGCCGACACAAATAATCTTAATCTTCATCCAGCACTTCGCTTGCAAAGCGATCTACTACATAATATGCAAAACCGGGTTCAAGGTCTGAGAAATTGTCTTCAACATCTTTTACGACTGTTTCCGTAAGTTTGATGTAGTCAAACTCAAATCCGTCCTCTTCTTTGCAGGTGGGATAAGCACCTGATTTCTTGCGGGAACGAACAAAATCCACAACCTTATCAATAAGTGCTTTTTCCTCATCGGCCTTGGATTTAAGCTTGGATGCCTTAACTGATGAGAAAATTCCGCTTGCCAGGAATATTAAAAACAAAGCTCCCATTACCACTGTGGTAAGGGTGGATGAAAATCCTGCGGGAAGAGAAATAATCTTAAGTGCATTAAGTACCACAAAGGCTACACCCAAAATGCCGATAAGCATAAGTGACATAGCTCCTGATTTATGTTCGGTATATGAATCCTGAACGGATTTGTATTTGGGGATAAGTGCGCCCTGTTTTAAATTGGCAAGCATATCCTCCCGCTCTTCCTCGGAAAGTTCGGGGAAATAGGTGCTCATGGCGTTTTCAACCTGCTCCTCGGCAGCATTGTATTCGTCGCTGAATTCAAAAGAATCCTCGCCTTCGGTATCTTCAAGGCTGTCTACAAGGGCAGTCTTACAGTCGGGACATATCTTTACACCTTCAACATATTCAAGTTTGCAATTGGGACACCAGGGCATAGTCTTGTCTCCTTATGAAAAATTTTGATACAAGGACCTAAGTCCTTGTATCAATAAAAGTTAGCGTAATCCTCTTAAATATTCATCGATGCCCTTAGCAGCGTTTTTGCCCGCTCCCATGGCAAGGATAACGGTAGCCGCACCGGTAACGGCATCTCCGCCTGCGTAGACGCCGGTTTTGGAGGTCTTACCGAATTCTTCCTCGGCTACGATACATTTTCTCTTGTTAACCTCAAGACCCTTGGTGGTAGAGGAAATAAGGGGATTGGGGCTGGTGCCGAGTGCCATGATAACCGCATCGACTTCGATTTCAAACTCGGAACCGGGAATTTCAACGGGTGAACGTCTGCCGGATTCATCGGGCTCGCCAAGCTCCATACGGATGCACTTGATGCCCTTTACCCAGCCGTTTTCATCCGTAAGGATTTCAACAGGGTTGGTAAGAAGGTTAAAGATAATGCCTTCTTCTTTTGCATGATGAACTTCTTCAACTCTGGCGGGAAGTTCTTCTTCACTTCTTCTGTATACTACATGAACCTCTGCACCGAGTCTTAATGCGGTTCTGGCAGCATCCATTGCTACGTTACCGCCGCCGACTACAGCCACCTTTTTGGCATGCATGATGGGTGTGGTGGAGTTCTCATCAAAAGCTTTCATAAGGTTGCTTCTGGTAAGATATTCGTTGGCTGAGAATACACCGTTGGCATTTTCACCGGGAATACCCATGAACTTGGGAAGTCCTGCACCGGAACCGATGAATACCGCATCGAAGCCTTCGTCTGTCAAAAGTTCATCTACGGTAACGGATTTACCTACAACGACGTTGGTCTCAATCTTGACACCGAGAGACTTAACGTTCTCGATTTCTTTGGCAACAACCTTCTCCTTGGGAAGACGGAACTCGGGAATACCGTATACAAGTACGCCGCCTGCCTGATGAAGTGCTTCGAAAATGGTTACGTCGTAACCCATCTTGGCAAGGTCGCCTGCACAGGTAAGACCTGCGGGGCCCGAACCGATAACGGCTACCTTCTGTCCCTTCTTTTCTTTGGCTCCTGCGGGCTTAACGCCGTGCTCGGAAGCATAGTCTGCTACAAATCTTTCAAGCTTACCGATGGAGATGGGCTCGCCTTTGATACCTCTGATACATTTGCCTTCGCACTGGCTCTCCTGAGGACATACACGTCCGCATACTGCGGGGAGTGCCGAAGATTCGCTGATGATTTCATAAGCTTTGTTAAAGTCTCCGTTCTTAACCTGCTCGATAAAGCCGGGAATGTTGATTGCTACGGGACAGCCCTTCATACACTGGGCATTCTTACAGTTAATGCAGCGGGAAGCCTCTTCCATAGCTTCTTCGCTGTTGTATCCTAAACATACTTCTTCAAAATTCGTGGCACGAACCTTGGGATCCTGCTCACGAACGGGAACTTTCTTTAATACGTCCATGATTTATCTCCTATACAAATAAAATGGTATGAAACTCGAAACTAGTTGCAATTACCGCAACCGCCGTGGTGAGTGTCGCCTTCTTTGGCTGCAAGGAATGCTCTGCCTTCAGCGGTCTTGTATAAGGTCTGACGCTTCATGGCTTCATCAAAGTTAACAAGGTGGCCGTCGAATTCAGGGCCGTCTACACAGGCAAACTTAACCTTGTCTCCTACTGTTACACGACAAGCTCCGCACATACCTGTTCCGTCTACCATGATGGGGTTTAAGGAAACAACTGTGGGAATGCCGAGTTCCTTGGTAAGTTTACATACAAATTTCATCATAATCATGGGGCCGATTGCTACGCAGACATCGTAGTGCTTACCTTCGTTAACAAGGTCTTCGATGGTCTTGGTAACCATACCGCTTCTGCCGTATGAGCCGTCGTCGGTGGTAATGTAGAGATTGCCTGCTTCGGCTTCCATTTCTTTTTCAAGAATAAGAAGGTCTTTGGTCTTGGCGCCGACAATAACGTCTGCCAATACACCCTGTTCTTTTAACCATTTAACCTGGGGATAAACGGGTGCGGTACCTACGCCGCCTGCCACAAAAAGAATGCTTTTCTTCTTAAGCTCCGAAAGGGGCTCGTTGCAAAATTCGGAAGGACATCCGAGGGGGCCTACGAAGTCTGCAAAAGAATCTCCCGCTTTGAGGGATGACATAAACATTGTGCCTGCTCCCACAATCTGGAATACGATGGTAATGGTGCCTTCCTGTCTGTCATAGTCACAAATGGTAAGAGGAATACGTTCGCTGTCCTCTTTTGTTCTTACGATAACAAATTGTCCGGGTAAACAGGACTTGGCTACTCTGGGCGCTTTTACAACCATGAGAAAAATATTGGTTGTAAGTTCTTCTGCCTTTAAAATCTGGTACATGATATATTTCCCTTTCTGTATTTATTCTTAAAAATTTACAAGATTATACTGACCGTCTTCACCGGCCAAAACCTTATAAACCGAAAGATCGTCCACACCGACGGCATATACGTCACCGGAGGTAACCCAGTTACCGTCTGTCTCAACATGATACTCTACCACAAAATAGAAAGTTCCGCGACCCTCTATGGGATAAATTGCGGAATACATGTATTTAAATTCACCGCTGATACCGGGCTTGTACTCGCCGCCTTCGCTGACAAGGATACCTTTTTCTCTTAAGGTATCGCCAAGATGTGAAACCGCCTGGGCAGGGGTGTAATTGGCTGCAAGGTGGAAGGTATAGGTACGTTCCAAAACAGAACTCTGTGTGCCGTCGGGAGCATAACAGATGAACTTGTAATTGGTGGTACCTTCCTGCATGGGAATGGGAGCCACATATCTCTTGGAGTTTTTGTCGGGCTCGCTTCCGTCTGTTGTGTAGTAAAGAGTATACAAAACAGGAACATCCGCTTCAATAAGCGTAGCCTGGTCGTATTCGCCAGAATCCGTAAGGATGGTGGGTTCAAACACAAAATCCTTGTCTATAAGATATTTTCTGGAAACGGGAGCACTCTTGACACCGTATCCGTTTACATAGATTGCGGTAACATTGTAGCTGCCCATTTCAAGGAAAATGGGTGTTTCAAAATAAGATGAATTGGTAGTGGGTGCGGAACCGTCAAGAGTATAGTAAATCTTGCCGTCTCCTTTGGCGGAAATCTTTAACAATACCGTATCTTCGTAGGTACCTTCCTCTACGTTAAACTCGGGTTCAAAAACCATATAGTCTCTGTAAGCCGAAAGAATTGCATTGTTGTCACAGGTTTTGAGAAGATTGGCTATATCTTCGTAGGAACCGGAATCAAGATACATATTAATAAGCTTTTTATATGCGTTTTCTTTGTCTATTGCATTGAATTCCCCCTTGGTGATTTCAAGAAGGGTATAAACAGCGTCATTCTCTCTTCCGAGGTTAAGATATAAGTCTGAAATCTTAAGTAAAGCGCTTGCCTCGGGCTTAATCTTGTAGGCAGCCTCCAACGCGGCAATGGCATCGTTATAGTTGCCGGATTCTTCGTATTGAGCCGCAAGCTCCATCTGATGATCGAAATTGCCGGCGGTACTGATTTTTTTGCCTATGACTACGGCGCCGATTACAAATACCACAAGGACGATGGCTATAACGGCATATAATACCTTGCCGCCTTTATTGGTACCTGCGAGCATGGTGAAGATATTGGGGTCCTCATCGTACTCCATGTCAAATTCTTCCGGAAACTCATCGTGAGCTATGTCCGAAAGAGTCTTATTCATTTCTTTTTCAATCTGAACTTCGGTATCGTAGTCAATATCGGGGACAATCTGAAGTTCTGCGCCGCAGGACTCGCAATAAAGCTTATCGTCGGGAATATTGGCACCGCAATTAGGACATTTCATATTCGTCTTAATCCTCTTCTTTAAAGGCTTTTGGGCTTAACGGTTTTCTATGGCTTCCACGCAGTTGTTCATAAGCATTGCAATGGTCATGGGTCCCACTCCGCCGGGAACGGGAGTAATCTTGGAAACATGGTCTTTAACGTCGTCAAAATCCACGTCACCGCACATTTTATTGTTCTCGTCTCTGTGAATACCAACGTCGATTACCACTGCACCTTCTTTGACATATTCAGAGTTAATCATGCGAGGCTTGCCGACAGCTGCTATCAGAATATCTGCGCTCTTGCAAATCTCCTTAAGATTCTGAGTCTTGGAGTGGCAAACTGTAACCGTGGCATTCTCCCTGAGCATTAAAAGAGCCATGGGCTTGCCGACGATGTTACTGCGTCCGATTACCACGCAATGTTTGCCGGCTATTTCAACGTTGCTTCTTTTAAGAAGCTGAATAACACCTGCGGGAGTACAGGATACAAAACCGCGCTCTCCCACGCACAAAGCACCGACGTTCTCAACATGAAAGCCGTCAACGTCCTTAGCGGGAGAAATGGCTCTGATGATCTTGTCCTCATTAATGTGCTTGGGAACGGGAAGCTGTACCAAAATACCGATTACCTCGGGCTTATTGTTAAGCTCGTCGATAATGTTTAAAAGTTCGGCTTCGGATGTATTCTCGCTGAGTTCGTAAGAAACAGAGCCGATACCTATGTATTCGCAGGCTTTCTTTTTATTCTTGACATAAATGGAGGAGGCAGGGTCGTTGCCTACCTGAATAACGGCAAGAGAACCGCTGTGTCCGCGCTTTTTAAGCTCAGCCACTCTTTCTTTAAGTTCATCCTTTATGGTCTGTGAAATCAGTTTTCCGTCTATTAATTCCATAACGCCTCCATGTACGATTCATTTATATTTTAGAAAAGTCCCTTAATAACCCCGTTTTCGTCAATGTCGATTCTGTATGCGGCAGGTTCTTTGGAAAGGCCGGGCATTGTAACCACCTGACCGGTAAGTACTACCACGAATCCCGCACCTGCGGAAATGTATACTTCCCTGACATTGAGTGTATAGCCTTCGGGACGACCGAGAAGTGTGGGGTCGTCGGACAAAGAATACTGGGTTTTGGCGATACATACGGGAAGATTTGCAAATCCGAGAGCCGTAAGCTTATCAAGCATCTTTAAGGCTTCTGTGGTAAAGAAAACATCCCCCGCTCCGTAAATCTTAGTGGCTACGGTTTCAATCTTTTCCTTAAGAGAAGCTTCGTCCTCGTAAATAGGCTTAAAGTTACTCTTCTTTTCATCGAGAGTCTTTAATACTTTCTCGGCAAGCTCTATGCCGCCTTCGCCACCCTTTTCCCAAACTTTGGAAAGTGCGAATTCGCATCCTCTTTCTTCGCAGAATGATTTAACAAAAGAAAGTTCGGCTTCCGTATCGGAAGAAAACTCATTAAGTGTAATTACTACGGGAACACCGTACTGCTTAAGGTTCTCGATATGCTTTTCAAGGTTAACGATACCTTTCCTGAGGGCATCAAGGTTTTCTTTGGACAAATCGGCTTTGGCAACGCCACCATTATATTTCAAAGCTCGAACGGTAGCAACAAGCACTACGGCATCGGGCTTTAAGCCGGCCTTGCGGCATTTTATGTCAAAGAATTTCTCGGCACCGAGGTCTGCGCCGAAGCCTGCCTCGGTAATAACGTAATCAGCCATCTTCAGAGCGTATTTGGTGGCTCTTACGGAGTTACAGCCGTGAGCAATATTGGCAAAGGGGCCGCCGTGAATGATGGCGGGTGTATGCTCTAGAGTCTGAATAATGTTGGGCTTGATGGCATCCTTTAATAAAACTGCCATGGAGCCTACAGCCTTTAAATCACCGGCGGTGACAGGCTCGCCCTTATAATTGTAAGCAACGATAATCTTGGATAATTTGTCTTTTAAGTCGGCCATATCTTCCGCAAGACAAAGAATAGCCATGATTTCGCTGGCAACGGTGATGACGAAATGATCTTCACGCACAACGCCGTCGGACTTTTTGCCGAGTCCCACAACAATGTTGCGAAGAACTCTGTCGTTCATGTCAAGGCATCTCTTCCAGATTACGGAACGAGGATCGATGCCAAGTTCATTGCCCTGCTGAATGTGGTTGTCAAGCAATGCGGCAAGAAGGTTGTTGGCTGTGGTAATGGCATGGAAGTCACCGGTAAAGTGAAGGTTTAAATCCTCCATGGGAACAACCTGCGCGTATCCGCCGCCGGCAGCACCGCCCTTAATACCGAAACAAGGACCGAGGGAAGGCTCTCTTAATGCCACAACGCATTTTTTGCCAAGCTTATTAAATGCCTGGGAAAGACCTACGCTTGTGGTGGTCTTGCCTTCTCCCGCGGGTGTGGGGTTAATGGCAGTTACAAGAATGAGCTTACCGTCTTTGTTGTTCTTATTCTTCTCATACCAGTCGTCGGAAATCTTGGCCTTATATTTGCCATAATATTCCAAATCGTCCTCGGAAATGCCGGCCTTTGCCGCAACTTCCCTGATGTGTAGCATGGTCGCTTCCTGAGCGATTTCGATGTCTGTCTTCATTCAAAACTCCTTACTTTAGCCGCCGTACTCTTCGAGATAATTTTCAAACTGTTCGCGACTCATTAATATTTGTCTGGGTTTGGTACCCTCTTCGGGACCCACCACACCGATTTCCGCAAGATTGTCCATAATTCTTGCGGCACGGTTAAAGCCCATCTTGAATTTACGCTGGATATTACCGATGGAAGCTTTATTGGAATCTATTACGTAAAAACCCACATCAGTAAGCATGGGGTCATTACCGTCGTCTGCTGCATCTCCTGCGGATGCGCCGGAACCGTTGTCCGTCTTCTTTTCAAGGGACTTAATCTTTTCCTCTATCATGGAATCATAAGCGGGAGTACCCTGCTTCTTAACAAATTCCACTACATCGTTAACCTCTTTGTCCGAAACGAAACCGCCCTGAAGACGTACGGGTTTCTTTAATCCCTTGGGGAAGAATAACATATCACCCTTGCCGAGAAGCTCTTCTGCTCCGCCCATATCGAGAATGGTACGGGAGTCAACGTTACTGGATACCGCAAAAGCAATACGGCTGGGCATATTGGCCTTTATAACGCCTGTGATGACGTCTACGGAGGGTCTCTGGGTTGCGATGATTAAATGTATGCCTGCGGCTCTTGCAAGCTGTGTAAGGCTCTGTATGGAGTCTTCCACGTTCTTTCTTTCGGCAAGCATAAGGTCTGCCACCTCGTCAACGATAATTACAAGGTGAGGCATCTTTTTCTCTTCGAGCTCGCCTCTTCGCTTAAGTTCACTTAAGTATCCCTCAATATCCCTTACTCCATACTCTGCGAACTTGTTAAAGCGTTCATGCATCTCTGTAACAGCAAAATTAAGTGTGGCGGCAGCCTTCTTGATATCCGTAACAACAGGAAGCATAAGGTGAGGAATGCCGTTATAAACACTTAATTCAACGACCTTGGGGTCAATCATGATAAGCTTGACATCGTCGGGGCTTGCTTTGTACAGAATACTCATAATCATGGTATTGATACAAACGGACTTACCCGAACCGGTGGCACCCGCAATCAAAAGGTGCGGGAAGCTGTTGATATTGTATACGATGGTCTTACCCGTAATGTCCTTGCCGACTGCAAAAGCAAGATTGGAGTCAAAACTCTTAAACTCGTTACTTTCCAAAAGGTCGCGTAAGAGCACCGGCTGGCTTTCTTTGTTGGGTACTTCTATACCGATGGCGGCTTTGCCCGGTATGGGGGCTTCGATACGAATCTCGGATGCCGCAAGGCTTAACTTAATATCATCGGAAAGGTTCTTAATACGGCTTACCTTAACGCCGAGCTTGGGCTGAAGTTCAAATCGCGTAACCGTAGGACCCTGACTGATGTCAGTGACGGTTGCTTCAACGCCGAATACCGCAAGAGTATCCTGAAGCTTCTGGGCCGTCTGCCTGATGGACTGGGCTGAATCTCCCGCCTTCTTGGAACCTTTACTGAGAAGGTCGAGAGGTGGCAGTTTATATCCCGAATAATCTGTAACTTCAAAAGAAGGCGTATACGAAGGCTCTGCCGGTTTCGCGGCAACCGGCTTCTTGTTTTCGGTAACATTTCTTCCGATTCCGAGAGAAGGCTCTGCAACCGGCTGAGGCTTGGGTGTATAAATGGGTTCCGGAGGCGTTACAGGTTCTATAACACCGTTAATAGGAATCTCAGGTTCTTCATAAGTGAGGGTTGCTGGATCGAAAGTATTGAGAGTAATCTCATGCACATCGCCGACAGTCTTGGTCTGACCCGGAAGTTGCGAAACAGGCTCGGACACCAACGTGGTATCGGCAGTAACCCCTACAACCTTACGATTCTTACGAAGAACTTCTTCGTCCATTTTGGCATGTTTTTCCGCTTCTTTTCTGGCCAGAAGTTCTCTTTCTCTTGCCTCACGTTCTTCACGGGCACGAATCAGCTTCTCTTCGCGGCGCCTTGCGGCTTCGGCACGACGGTCTTCGTACATTTCGGCCTTGAGACGGCGGTCTTCGTCCTTTAACTCATGCATGAATTCCCTTGTGTCTCTTACACTGTTGACAAGAGACTTTTCAGTCAAAAGAACTATGCATATCAAAATAAGGGCACCGATTACTATTAACGTGCCCACCATATCGATTAATGAAAGAAGTCCATAGTTAAAAGAAGCGGCTATAACTCCGCCACCTTTGTGTGTGGACTTGGAATATTCGTAAAGTTCTTTAACACTGTATTTTTGAAGATTGGCGGATATACCGTTAATCAGGTCAACAATCATGGACACCAAAAGAAAAAGGGCGCTTGCGGAAATACATTTAACAGCAAGCCCTTTTCTGCCGGCACTCATAGAGGCGTAAATATAAAGCCCTGCGACAAAGATTGCGACAATGTAGTTTAAAAGTCCGAATACTCCAAAAAAGAAGCCGGATAATGCGGCTCCGAATTTACCCACAAGATTAAAGTTGCACACAAAAATAAAAATGCATACGCAAACAAAAAGGATAATCTTTATATCCCTTGCTACTTCTATATCCTTCCGGGTTCTTTTATATGATTGTCTGGAAGAAGTACTGCGTTTTTTTGCCGTAGTACTTCTTTTGGTCTGAGGTTTTCTGGTTGTTCCCATTTATACCATCCGTAAACTAAAAATCTTGGCAAATAAAGCTTTGCGCTATTATATCATAAATAGATGATTTATTTAATGTCAAAGTCATCATCCGGAGAAATTTCAATATCGTATTTCATCAACTCGGGCGAAGGCTCAAAAGTGTAGTCAAGAGTCTTCTTGACATGCTTCTTGGGCATGGGCAAAGGAGTCTCAAAGAACTTGGGAACCTCACGCTTAACGGGTGATTCGGCAGGCTTATCTTCAGCCTTGGGCACATCTGCAACTGCCGGAGCGGGTTCTTTTGTCTTATCGGGCTCTTCCGTTTTGACAGGTTCTTCCGCCTTAAAGGCCTCTTCTGCCTTGACAGGCTCTTCATCCTTAACGCTTTCTTCAACAGGCTCCTCATCAAATATAGGAGTCTCAACGGGCGTTAAGGGCACAGAAGCAACAGATGCCTCCGCCGTATTGGCCAAAAACTCTTCGGGGATATCCGAATCATACTCTCCCAATGCTTCCTTCTTAACAGGTGCACTCTTATAGTGTCTGAACAAAAGATTGTCAGCACCGATTCCCGCAAAAATACAAAAACTCATAATTGCGAAAAGATACGTATTGTTGGCCGAATAGTCAAACATAAGTATCAAAAGAAGCAACACGAGAAGTATGTTCGCAAAAGAAATCTCGTCAAAACTGTTCTTAAAAAACGCATAAAGCCCGGCCAGAGCCAGTATTACCAAAAGTATGGATATATAAATATTCTCCGAAGGTCTGAACTTAAGAATGCTTAAGTCAAAAGAAAATACGGGCTCGAAAGGTTTAAAAGTAAAATGGTTGATAATCACAACCAAAATAATAGTCACGAAAGAAACTATGTAACACATCACAGGTTTAGTGGATGTGAATACGTCAAGAAAATATGCCACGAGGAAGATTAACAGGGATGCAGCCAGAAAGAACATGTTAAATCCCGTAATCTCAAACAAAAACGCAACCGGTGCCTTAGATAACATTAAAGCCGCAAAGGTCACCAATGCAGGCACTTTTCCGAAAATGAACCTGATTGAGAAAAACAAAAGTATGCAGGATACCATGTAAAGAACCAGATTCAAACCAACCGGAACCGTAAGGGTATCTCCGAAAATTCTGAGAAACAGTGCGGTGACAAAGGAATAGGCCTTGTGGAAGAAATTGTCAAAGGCTACATCCTTGCCGTAAAACAGGTCGATAAGAACCTGCCAGTATCCGGGTTTTGAAACCGACTCGGTATAGTTCTTGATACTGTCCCATTTTTTCAAAACGCCCATATTCATAAGGCGTACGACAAATCCGTAGGACAAAAGACCCGCAAACAGGCACCAGTAAACTATGCCGTAAACAAGTCCCGATGCTTTGAAAGGCTTAACGGTAATCTTGCTCTTGACAAAATAAAGCAGGAATATAAGCGCCAGCGAAACTATGAAAAGAAGAGCCGCGTTTATATAAGACATTTTAATGCCCATAAACAATATTCTTTTGCCGGCTTTTTCTTCAAAGGACTTAAATAACGAAACAAAGAGTGTATAAAGATATACACTCATTATTAATGTCCCGATTGAAAAATTGATATAGCCGAAAACATTCTTTTTAAGGCGCATAAGTCTCCCCTCTTAATGTGCTGCTATGTCGTCGGATAAAACCTTTTCTATATTATATCTGGGTCTGTGTTTGGACTCAATATAGATCTTGCCTATGTACTGACCAATCAGACCTATACAAAGAAGCTGAACACCTCCCAAAAACCAGATGGAAAGTATAAGTGATGTCCAGCCCGGTTGAACATTACCGAGGAAATATGAAATCAATGCATAAATTGCCGCGCAGACACTCAAAAAAATGATAAGCGCGCCAAGTCCCGTAATAAGCGAAATGGGCTTGATACTAAAAGACGAAATACCGTTAAATGCCAAAGCAAGCATCTTTTTAAGCGGATATTTGCTCTCTCCCGCCACACGCTCCTTGCGGTCGTAATAAACGCAATCGGTCTCGTATCCTATAAGCGGAACAATTCCTCTTATGAACAGATTGGCTTCTTTGTACTCGGAAAACTGTTCCATGGCACGTCTGCTCATAAGTCTGAAATCGGCATGATTGTAAACGGTTTTAACGCCCATAATGTTCATGAATTTATAAAACCCCTGGGCGGTGGTGCGTTTAAAGAAAGAGTCTGTGGAGCGCTTCTTTCTGACTCCGTAAACAATGTCTTTGCCCTCGTGGAATTTGTCTACCATTTCCTCGATAACGGCTACATCGTCCTGTAAATCCGCATCTATGGACACCGATATATCACACATGTCCTTGGCGGTATTGAGGCCTGCTGTGAGGGCGTACTGATGTCCCACATTGCCCGCAAGTTTTACGCCGAATACCTGATGCGGGTACAAAGAATGCTCTTCTTCAATAAGCTGCCAGGTGGCATCTTTGGAACCGTCATTTACAAACATTATGAAACTGTCGGAAGAAATTTTTTCTTTGGCAATAAGATCGTTCAAAACACCTCTGAGTGCTTCTGAGGCAATCTTTAACACTTCTTCTTCGTTGTAACAGGGAACCACAATTCCAAGTCTGTCCATTTATATACCCCTTTAGCCGATAGCCTGTGCCAAGTCTTCGATAATATCGTCTACGTTTTCTATACCAACGGAAAGTCTTACAAGGTCGGGTGAAATGCCTGCTTCTTTGAGCTGTTCTTCGTTCATCTGTCTGTGAGTGTGGCTGGCGGGATGAAGTACGCAGGTGCGGGCATCTGCAACGTGAGTTACGATTGCAACAAGTTTAAGTTTGTCCATAACTGCGGCGGATGCTTCTCTTGAGCCCATGCCGAAGGTAATAACGCCGCTGGTTCCGTTAGGCATGTATTTCTGTGCCAGGTCGTAATATTTATTGGACTTAAGTCCGGGATAATTAACCCAGGCAACCTTGGGATTCTTCTCAAGCCACTCCGCAATCTTCTGAGCGTTTGCACAGTGGCGCTCCATTCTGAGAGCAAGGGTCTCAAGTCCGATGTTAATGTAAAAAGCATGCTGGGGCGACTGAATCGCACCAAAGTCTCTCATAAGCTGAGCGGTACATTTGGTAATATAAGCACCCTTGCCGAATTTCTCGGCATATACGATGCCGTGATAGGTCTCGTCGGGGGTGCAAAGTCCCGGGAACTTGTCCTTATGAGCCATCCAGTCAAAGTTACCGGAGTCAACGATACATCCGCCTACGGTAGCCGCATGACCGTCCATGTATTTGGTGGTGGCATGGGTTACAATGTCAACTCCAAATTCAAAAGGTCTGCAGTTGATGGGTGTAGGGAAGGTATTGTCAACAATAACCGGAACACCGTGAGCATGTGCAACCTTAACAAACTTGTCAAAGTCAAATACGGTAAGTGCGGGATTGGCAACGGACTCGCCGAATACACACTTGGTGTTGTCTTTAAAAGCGGCATCGAGTTCTTCTTCGGTGCAGTCGGGATCGATTACGATGGCCTCGATACCCATCTTGGCCATGGTGTTCTTCAACAGATTGAAGGTACCGCCGTAGATGGCACTGGACATAATAAAACTGTCGCCGGCTTCACAGATATTGAATACCGCATAAAAATTGGCAGCCTGACCCGAGGAAGTAAGCATTGCGGCTACACCGCCTTCAAGTTCGCAGATCTTTTTGGCAACGTAGTCGTTGGAAGGATTCTGAAGTCTTGTGTAGAAATATCCTTCTTTTTCAAGGTCGAATAACTTACCCATTTCATCGCTTGATGAATATTTAAAGGTAGTACTCTGAATAATGGGCATTATACGGGGATCTCCGTTACCGGGTTCGTATCCGCCCTGGACGCAAATGGTTTCTTTCCTCATGGTACACACTCTCCTAAATTGTTATTATTCCTGTTCTTCCCAGTTGGTATATACGTTCTGAACGTCGTCGTCTTCGTCAAGAAGATCGAGGGTTCTCTGCAAGTTCTTAACGGCGGTTTCGTCGGTAAGGCTTACGTAATTCTGGGGAATCATGGTAACTTCGGCGCTTGCAACGCTTAACTTTTCATTTTCAATTGCCTTTAATACGTTATCGAATTCATCGGGATCGGTTAAAATCTCGTAGCAGTCGTCTTCTTCGTTGAAGTCCTCTGCGCCGCAGTCAAGAACGGTCATCATAAGGGTGTCCGCATCCATGGGGCAGTCTTCTTTGTCAATGTAAATCTGACCTTTTTTGTCAAACATAAAGGATACGCAGCCGGGAGTTCCGATGGAACCGCTTCCCTTGGTGAATGCGCTTCTTACATTGGCAGCCGTACGGTTTTTGTTGTCGGTAAGGCAGTCTACTATGATTGCGATACCGTTGGGGCCGTAACCTTCGTATGAGCAGTATTCGTAGTTAACGGCACTGC
>CAMNCH010000034.1 GCA_946534145.1 uncultured Lachnospiraceae bacterium | reverse complement strand
ATCAAGTTTTTTGACGGAAACGGATACAAGCTTCCGGATGCTTTGGAAGATGAAATCGAAGCTCTTATCAAGTCCGACATGCAGGGAGTCAAGTTCCCCATAGGTGCCGGTGTAGGTAAGATTAAATACAGAACCGATGCCAGAGAAGAGTACATTAACCACTCCATCAAGGCTATCAATTCAGACCTTTCCAAGTTAAGAATTGTGGTAGATACCGCTGAAGGCGCCGCTTATTATACTTCTGTTGAAGCGTTAAAAGAACTCGGAGCTACGGTAATTGCCATTCACAATTCCCCGGACGGTACCAATATCAATGCCAACTGTGGTTCTACCCACATGGAAGAGCTTATGGCCCGCGTGGTTTATGAAAAGGCTGATTTGGGTCTTGCTTTTGACGGCGATGCCGACAGACTTCTGGCAATTGATGAAAACGGTAAAGCAATTAACGGTGACCAGATTATGGGCATCATCGGTACATATATGAAGAACAAAGGTACCCTCAAAAAGGATACCATTGTTGCTACCGTAATGAGTAACCTCGGCTTCTTCCAGATGGGAGAAAGAGAGAATATTCATATCGAACAGACCAAAGTAGGCGACAGATACGTTCTTGAAAGAATGCGCGAAATCGGCGCCAACTTAGGCGGCGAGCAATCGGGTCACATTATTTTCCTGGATGACAATACCACGGGAGACGGTCTTTTAAGTGCTTTGCATCTATTGGAGGTTATCGTTGAGACCGGCAAGAGCCTTTCGGAACTTGCATCGGTGGTTCAGATTCTTCCTCAGGCTTTGGTGGGTGCCCATGTTCCCAATCATAAAAAAGAAACCTACATGGAATATCCCGAAATTGCTGAGGCCATCAAGGAACTTACCGCCAAATTTGCGGGTCGCGGAAGAGTGCTTATAAGACCCAGCGGTACCGAGCCTCTGGTACGAGTTATGATAGAAGGCAACGACAAACAGCAGATAGAAGATGAAGCAAAAAAACTTGCCGACTTAATCGAGCAGGTAATGCTGTAAGCAGGATTATATGAACACATTGGAACCTATCAATAAGGCGCTCAGACTGGAATCCGAGCGCCTTTTATTAAGACCGGTAACGGAAGAAGATACAGACGCGGTTCTGTCTATTCGCAATTCGGACTATGTGCAAAAAAACTTCTTTTACCGCAAGAACATTACAAAAGAAGAGCACCTGAATTTCTTTCACAAAAAGTGTGAAACGGGCATTGTTTTTTATTTTGTGGTAACAGACAAATCCACCGATAAGATTATAGGTGTGGTGTATCTTCAGCACTATGAAGCAGACCGAAAAATTATGGAGTCCGGGCTGTTTTTCGATGAGACTTCACCAAAGGGTAAAGGCTATGCCACCGAAGCCTACAGGCTTCTTGCGGATTATGCATTTGAAGACCTGGGACTTGAGAGGCTGTCCGCACAGGTTATTGCCTACAATAAAGCGAGCCTCAGACTTCATGAAAAACTCGGCTATTTGGAAGTTGAGCGGGGCAAACATGCCTTGATACCTTCAGGTGAGGAAGTTGAAGCGGTTACTTTGGAACTCTTAAGGGAGACTTTTTATGAAAAGAATTAGACTTTTGATAATATGCTTATGTCTCTTTCTTTTTCAGGGATGCACGAACTGTGAGAATAACGCCTTCGGAGACGCGGGCTATACCATAGATGAAGTGAATCTGGAAGTGGGCCTCAAGAAACCCGTAAGGCTGATAGTAATCAACGACCTTCATCTTCAGATTAACAATGACGAGATAGCTGCAGATCAAAAAGAATTCATGACAGAACGTGTCAAAGAATTCACATACGACGGTTTATCCACAGAAAAACGGTGGAAAAAGCTCCCGAAATTAATCAATGATGTGGATGCCGATTATGTTTTATTTGCGGGAGACATTCTTGATTTTAACTCGGAAGCCACAACGGCGGCGTTAAAGAACGGACTTGATAAGCTTAACAAGCCCTATATGTATGTGAGAGCAGACCACGACATGGAATGCTATTGGCTTTCAAACGTCGTTCCGTGGGATGCGGCTGACAGACAGGCAGCCATATGCGATAACGACAGTTTACAGGTGAAAGACCTTGGCGAGATTATTATTATGGGAGTGAATTTTACCCAGAACGATATTTCCGAGGGAACTCTTGACAGGATTAAAGAAGTAATGGCTATAGGCAAGCCCGTAGTTGTGTTGACCCATATTCCTATTGGGCAATGGCAGGGAACGGAGCTTCAGTCCTGTTCCGAGGAGGTTCGGGACGGCAGAAGGCTTTACTGGGCTCCCGGTGCCGACAAAGAACCCAACAGCACTACGGCCGAATACATCAGTCTGATTTATGCGGAGGACTCTCCCGTAGTAGCGGTTCTGGCCGGTCATCTTCATGCCAAATGGGAAGGGCAGGTAAGCCCTAATGCTGTAGAGCACATTTTTGCACCCTGCTTCTCAAGCAATGTGGGAATTGTGAACATAAGGTAATCGGTAGTAAGATAAGAAAAGAAGAAAGAATGAGGCAGCACTGTGCAGATAATTTTGCTTTCGGGCGGCTCGGGAAAAAGGCTTTGGCCTCTTTCCAACGATGTGCGTTCCAAACAGTTTATAAAGTTTTTTAAGGGCGAAGACGGTGAACACGAATCAATGGTTCAGCGTATGTACAAGGGCATAAAAAGGGTTGTACCCGATGCGGAGATTACGGTGGCTACGGGCAGGTCTCAGGCCTCCAGCATTATCAATCAGCTGGGTGAAAATGTCGAGATATGCGTTGAGCCTGCCAGAAGAGATACTTTTCCAGCCATTGCTCTTGCCGCTGCATATTTAAAGTACGAAAAAGACGTGGACGAAGAGGAGCCGGTGGTGGTATGCCCTGTGGATCCTTATGTTGAGGACGACTATTTTGAGGCCATCAGAAGAATCGGCGAAGCGGTCCGGGAAAACGGTGCCAACATTACCCTCATGGGAATTCGCCCCACATATCCCAGCGAAAAGTACGGATACATAGTGCCCGGAGCAAACGGAACAGTTGAGGCCTTCAAGGAGAAACCGGACCTTGAGGGAGCCAAAGAACTTCTTTCGAAGGGAGCCCTCTGGAACGGAGGCGTATTCGGATTCAAGCTCGGATATATGTTAAACAAGAGCCGCGAGTTTATCGATTATACGGATTTTAAGGACATTAAGGCTCAATACGACAGCCTTACCAAAATCAGCATAGACTATGCGGTAGTGGAAAAAGAAAAGAACATCAAAGTGATTTCTTTTGACGGCGACTGGATGGATGTGGGTACCTGGAAGACCCTCACCGCCGTTATGGATGAGAATTCCGTAGGAAATGTTCACTTCGATGACACGTGTGAAGGAACACACATTATTAACGAACTTGACGTTCCCATTCTTGCCATGGGACTTAAGAATATAGTTGTGGCGGCCAGTGCCGACGGTGTCATAGTGGCGGACAAAGATCAGTCCAGTTATATGAAGCCTTATGTAGATAAAATCGAAGGCCCCATAATGTATGCCGAAAAATCCTGGGGAAGCTACAGGGTTTTAGATATTGAAGATGCGGGAATGACCGTAAAAGTTACACTGATGCCGGGACATTCCATGAACTATCACAGCCACGAAAGAAGAGACGAAATCTGGACCGTTATAGAGGGCGAGGGCGTTGCGATTGTGGACGGAAAACGTCGCGAAGTTACCCTCGGAGATACGATTTTCCTTCCCAGAGGCTGCAAACATACCATTCAGGCCACCACGCTTTTGAAAGTGATGGAGGTTCAGGTGGGAACCGATATAGATGTCAAAGACAAAATTAAGCATACTTTGTGAGAAAAACTATGAGTGATACAACTGTCAGAAAAAGAAATGCCAATATGGAGCTGCTGCGTCTTCTTTTGATGTTTATGATTATCATGCTTCATGCTCTTGGAAAAGGCGGCCTTTTAAATAACGTCGGAGAAAATTTGACCTTAAACGGAACCATAGCATGGGGGCTTGAGGCGTTGTCGCTTTGTGCCGTGAATGCGTTTATTCTGTTATCGGGTTACTATCTCATCAATTCCAAGTTCAGAATCGGAAGACTGATTGAGCTTATAGCCGAGATGATTTTCTATTCGTTGGGCGCATTTTTGGTGTGCAGTTTGCTTGGCGTTGATATTCACGAAGAGGTTAATACGTATTTTCTTTTGCATACCGTATTTCCGGTGCATATGAATCTGTACTGGTTTCTTACGGCTTATGTGTTTGTATATATTATGCAGCCCGTTATTTCTGCGGGTGTAAAGGCTGTTTCGGAAAAGCAGTTTCGGACGGTTGTTATCCTGCTTTTGATATTTGAGTGTGGCTTTAAGAGCTTTCTTCCTTTCAGATTTGAGGAGGATGAGTTTGGATACAATCTGCTGTGGTTTTTGACGGTATTTCTGGTTGGTGCATACCTTAAACTCTACGGATTCAAGGTTCTCAACAAATCTTACAAGGGTTTAATTCTTTACGTTGTTTCTTCGGGAATGATACTGGTTGAGAAGGCGGCTGTCTTTCTTGTTTATACACACACCGGTCACCTCGAGGAAATCCGAAGCGTGTCCACCGAGTACAACCACATATTCGTATTTCTGGCTGGACTGGGACTGTTTGCGGCTTTCGTGCATTCCAAGCCCGTAGGAGAGAAGGCAGGCAAAATAATCTGCGCTCTCTCACCCATGGCGCTCGGTATTTATCTGATGCACGAGAACCTTTCACTCAGGTATAACTGGCCTAAGTGGCTGGGTATTTTTGAATCCGCAGACAGACCCACACCGCTTTTTGTGGGACGCATTCTTCTGGCTGTATGCACCATATTTGTGTGCGGCCTGCTGATTGACTTTATCAGAATCAGGATATTTAATCTTTTTAAACACATCTTTGCAAAAAAAACATGAAGCTTGAACTGTTGATATCGGCGGTTAATGCCGAGGCTGACAAGTTAATAGAGAAAATGGGCGTTAAAAGCGACGCGGTACTTATCAATCAGTGCGGCAGGGAAGATTCTGCCGAAATTGAGGTGCAGGGTAGCTTGGTGCGTGTGCTTTCTTTTGCCGAGAAAGGTGTGGGAAAGAGCCGTAACAGAGCCATTGATGCGGCGCGGGGAGATATTCTGCTCTTTGCCGATGACGATATTGTGTACGAAGACGGATATGCCGAGAAGGTGGTCAGGGAGTTTGCGATGCACCCCGAAGCGGATGCTTTGTTTTTTAATGTTCAGGTGTGCGAGGAAAGAAGAACCTACTATAACACGGATTATAAAAGGGTTCATATTTGGAACAGCGGCAGATATCCCGCTTACAGCATAGCCATAAGGCGAGATGCTTTGAACAGTGCGGGAGTACGCTTTTCGGAACTCTTCGGCGGAGGAGCGCGCTATTCCTGCGGTGAAGACAGTCTTTTCATCCGAGACTGCCTGAAAGCCGGGCTCTGGATGTGCAGAACCGCCACATGCATAGGACGCGAGGAGCCCAGACCCGGAGGCGAGTCTACCTGGTTTAAGGGCTATGATAAGAAATATTTCTTTGACAGAGGAGTCTTGTATGCATATCTTTACGGTGCTCTTGCGGCGCCCATGGGCTTAAGATATGTATACGCCAAAAGAAAAACAATGTGCCGCGACATTCCGTGGCAGCAGGCATATAAAATACTGAAAAAAGGTATCAAGGAGGGAAAAGATGGCAAGCGTAACATTAGGTAAAACAGGAATAACCACAGACAAGAACGCTTTCGGCGCACTTCCGGTTCAGAGAGTATCAGAGGAGGATGCCGTCAAAATTCTGAGAAGAGCCTACGAAGGCGGAATGACCTTCTTTGACACCGCAAGATACTATACTGACAGTGAGAAGAAGCTGGGTCTTGCTTTTGAAGGCATGCGTGACAAGGTTTTCATTGCTACCAAGACCGGCGCTCAGACCGCCGAAGCCTTTTGGAAGGACCTTGAGACTTCTCTCGGACTTTTGAAGACGGATCATGTGGATATATACCAGTTCCACAATCCCTCTTTCTGCCCCAAGCCCGGTGACGGAACAGGCCTTTATGAAGCCATGCTTGAGGCCAAGGCTCAGGGCAAGGTAAGACACATCGGTATCACCAATCACAGACTTTCCGTGGCCAAAGAAGCAATAGAATCGGGACTTTACGAGACTCTTCAGTTCCCGTTCTGCTACCTTGCCACCGACAAAGACATAGAAATCGTTAAAATGTGCGAGGAAGCCGACATGGGCTTTATAGCTATGAAGTCCCTCTCCGGCGGCCTTATCAATAACGCCAAAGCGGCCTATGCTTTTGCGGCTCAGTTTAAAAATGTGCTTCCCATCTGGGGCATTCAGAAGATGTCGGAGCTTGAGGAGTTTCTTTCTTTTATCGACAATCCTCCGGTAATGACACCCGAAATCGAGGCACTCATTAAGAAGGACAAAGAAGAATTAAGCGGTGACTTCTGTCGCGGCTGCGGCTACTGTATGCCTTGTCCCATGGGCATAGAAATTAACAATATGGCCCGTATGAGCCTTATGCTGAGACGTGCCCCCAGTGCCGCTCAGTTAACGCCTGAAATGCAGGCCAAAATGATGAAAATCGAGGATTGCATACATTGCAACAGTTGTGCTTCCAAGTGCCCTTACGGCCTTGATACACCTTCGCTTTTGCAACGTAATCTGGAAGACTATAAAGAAGTTTTGGCAGGTCGCACAAAAGTCTGTTGATAAAACGTTTTCCCCGATGTTTTCATAAAACTTTAACTTGTTTCGTTAATTGTTTGATGATATAGTTATCTTGTTGAGAGTGACGTACATTTACTAAGCGTGTGCATATGCACCGGAGTCCGATGACGGACTCATCCAAAGTTTGGGGTATTTAGACCTAATTACCATACGGAGGTCAGGTTTAATGGTAAGTCAGAAAGTTACAATTAAAAATCCTACAGGGCTACACCTAAGACCCGCAGGCATCCTATGCAAGGAAGCTATGCAGTTCAAATCTCTTATTACATTTTCCTATGGGGACAACACAGCCAATGCCAAGAGCGTATTGAGCGTTCTCGGAGCCTGTGTAAAATGTGGTGACGAAATTGTATTTACCTGCGAAGGCGAGGACGAGGACGAAGCTTTGGAGAAGCTCGTTGAAGTCGTCGAGAGCGGTCTTGGTGAATAATAATGAATTTGTAACCCCATTCCCATAAGGAATGGGGTATACTTTTGCCACGGGGCTTTAATAAATTAAAGCGGAAAAATATAAAAGTGTTTTTTTGCACATAAATGTGTGCTATATATATATAAAAGACAGGAGGAACTAAAATGCTTAACTACAAACGTTATCGCAGAAATCCGGTATTCAAATACCCGGAGAGAACATGGATCGACAAAGAAATCGAAAAGGCGCCCATATGGTGCTCAGTCGATCTAAGGGACGGTAACCAGGCGCTAATAGACCCTATGGTAGTAAGCGAGAAGATAGAGCTTTTTGAGTACATGGTAAAAATGGGCTTTAAGGAAATTGAAGTAGGTTTCCCCGCAGCCAGCCAGATTGAGTTTGACTTTTTAAGAGAACTTATCGAAAGAAAACTCATCCCCGACGACGTTAAGCCTCAGGTACTTACCCAGTGCCGCGAAGAACTCATCGACAGAACTTTTGAATCCATACAGGGCTGCAAATCCGCCATTGTACACATCTACAATTCAACATCCGTGCTTCAGAGAGACGTTGTTTTCCACATGAGCAAGGATGAGATTAAACAGATAGCCATAAACGGCACCAGAATGGTCAAAGAAAGAGCCGCCAAATTCGACGGCAAGATTATTCTTGAATATTCACCCGAATCCTTCACCGGCACCGAGCCCGAATATGCTCTTGAGGTATGTGAAGCCGTACTGAAAGAATGGGGTGCTTCCAAGGACAATAAGGTTATTATCAACCTTCCTTCCACGGTTGAGATGACCACTCCCAACGTTTATGCCGACATCATTGAATGGTGCAACCATCATTTTTCGGACAGGGAGTCCGTTATTTTAAGCGTGCATCCCCACAACGACCGCGGTACCGGCGTGGCAGCCACCGAGCTTGCTCTTCTGGCAGGAGCCGACCGTGTAGAGGGCACACTTTTCGGTAACGGCGAAAGAACAGGTAACGTAGACATTCTTAACGTAGCCTACAACATGTTCTCCCAGGGTATCGACCCCGAACTTGAAATTTCACATATCAACGAGATTATCGAAATCTATGAGCGTCTCGTTAAAATGCCCATACATCCCCGTCATCCCTACGCCGGCAAGCTGGTATTTACCGCTTTCTCCGGTTCTCATCAGGATGCCATCAACAAGGGTATCAAGGCTATGCGCGAAAGAAACAATCAGTACTGGGAGGTTCCCTATCTTCCCATCGATCCTGCGGACATCGGACGCGAATACGAGCCCATCGTACGTATCAATTCCCAGTCCGGCAAGGGCGGCGTAGCCTTCGTTATGGACACATACTTTGGCTTCAAGCTTCCCAAAGGAATGCACAAAGAATTTGCCAATGTCATCCAGAGCATTTCCGAGAAGCAGGGTGAAGTATCTCCCGAAGAAATCATGGATGCATTCGACCGCGAATATCTTGCTACCAAGGAGCCTTACCACTTCGAGAAGATGAAGGTCAACGACAACGACGGTGTGGGAAGAGAAGAATTCGATACCGAAGTTACACTGGAATTTATGGATCATGGCGAGTTAAAGAACTTCACAGCTGTGGGCAACGGTCCTATCGATGCGGTTAAAAGAGGCATCATACAGAACCTTGGTCTTGATATCAAGATTCTTGACTACGAAGAGCATGCATTGCAGGCGGGCTCCAACTCCAAGGCTGCCGCATACATCCACCTTCTCGATGCGGAAACAGGCCGCGTAACCTATGGCGTAGGCGTAAGCTCCAACATTACGAGAGCCTCCGTATATGCTATATTCTCGGCTATGAACAGACTCTTTAAATAGGGACTTTATATCGTTTTTTCAGGAGACATTTTTTGAAAAGAACGCTCAGAATTCTTTTTTCAATAATTGCATTTACCGTTCTGGCCGCCGGACTGTGGATAATCGTAAGGTATCAGGAGAGGCAGGGCTTTAAGCAGGCATCTTCTTTTGACGATCTGGAGATTTCGGTTGAGGCCGAGAAAGGAATTGTCAGGACCATTGTTCCGAGCCCCGATGCCGACGGGAATTATTGCTTTTATCTTCCGTCCTATGCATATGGGAGGGAGCTTCGGTTTGACAATCTTACCGATTATGCGAGGCTTTATATTAACGACGAGCGGGTACAGGGCCGGATGGCGCTTCCCGAAGATTATACGGACGGGCGAGAACTGGCAGCGGAACTTCGCTTCGGCAAGGACCGCACCGAGAACTGTTCATTAAGATTCAAATATTCACAGGGCATCGATGCAGTGTTTATAGATACCGCATCCGGGTCTGTGAAGGCTCTTGATTCGGGACGTAAAAAGTCCGAAAGCGGCAGTATAAAGGTTATTTCCGAAGACGGAATTGTCCGATGCTCCATCGATATCAAAAAAATGAGTTTGCTGGATGACCCGGATTTATATGACGGGGTTCCGAAATCTTATAAATTAAACTTTACCAAAAAGGCTTACCCGGTACCCGGAGCCGATAACTCCGACGAGTGGGTGCTTATCGCCGAACCGGGCAGAAAATCGGCATCATCCACGGAGCTTCTTTTTAAGGCGGTGGGCGCTTATTCCGAAAAAACCGTTCCTAAGAGCAACCGGACGGATGTTTATGCCGACGGAAGATACTTCGGAAGGTACCTGCTTTGTGAAAAGACGGAATCGGTATTCAAAGATCTTGACCTGAACGACCTTAATATGGAATACAGGACCATAAACAACAATTTCTCGGGCAAGAAGGTAAGATACGCCCTCAATTCGGCCAAAACCGCAAGGGGAGCCAAAGCGGACAATCCCAAGGACATTTCGGGCGGATACATGCTGGAACGGGTATCGGAGAGCGAACTTACCAATGAGTCTTCGTTCTTTGTGACGGATTCGGGGATTTTTTACGAAATCATTTATCCAAAGAACGCTTCTCTTGAAATGGCCGAATATTTAAGGCAATATTTTAATGAGGTTGAAGCTGCGATTTTTGCGGAAGACGGAGTTAACCCGGTGACAGGCAAGGCGGTTTCGGATTATCTCGACACGGAATCCTGGGCTTTGAAATATGTGGCGGAGCAGTATTTTTCCACGCAGGACGCCCATGTGGAGTGCACTTACCTGTACAAATATCCGGACAAGACGGATTCACGCATTTTCTTCGGACTCTTCAGAAGCATAGAGACAGATGCGGTCAAGACGGACATAATCGGCACGATTTATGTGGACGAACTGCTTAAAAAACCTGATATTCAGGATATCATCACGGAACAATATGGGGATATTTTCAGTGACAATGCAACGAGCACAAGGAGTAGTGAACAATGAGTTTTAAAAGTGTCATCAAAAAATCGATTCTCAACAGCTTTGAAAGGTCGGCGCTGACCACACAGGAGATTATCGTTCTGCTGGTTCTTGCGGCGATAATCGGTATCTATATCTATTTTGTGTACAGATACATCTGCAAAAGAAACTTTTACTCAAAGTCCTTTAACGTATCCCTTATTCTTATGACCATAATTACCGCCACGGTTATTATCACGATTCAGAGCAGTATCGTGGTATCCCTCGGTATGGTGGGTGCCCTCTCCATCGTAAGATTCAGGACAGCCATCAAAGAGCCCATCGACCTGATATTTGCTTTCTGGTCTTTGTGCAGCGGTATCGTAATAGGCGCGCAACTGCCTGTACTTGCCTATGTAATGGCGGCTGTAGTGACTGTTGTGCTGCTGGTTTTCTTTTCTTTTGCAAACGGCAAGACCGTATACCTTCTTCAGGTGTCGGGCAACATGGATTATAAAGCTGTAAGCGAAACAGTGAAAAACTTCGATCCCAAATTCGTGGAAAAGAGCATTAACGAAACCACGACCCAGAGAAACGTTCTTTATCAGGTAGTGGTCAAGGACAAAGAAGAATTCATGGCGGAACTCAGAAAAATCGAAGGCGTTAAGAACATTTCGCTGGTGGCTCACAAGGATGATATATTCTAAAAAATATGCCGGATAAATTATTTCGAAACGAACACAAATTCATAATCGATGATATTTCGGCGGAGCTGCTTAAGGCCAAAATTTCCACGATTTGCATACCGGATTCCCATGCGGGAGAGGACGGCTTTTACGATATCAGGAGTCTTTATTTTGACTCTGCCGACGACCGCTTTTATCGCGAGAATCTTGCGGGTGTAAGCAACCGGCATAAATGGCGCATCAGAATTTACAACTCATCTGATTCAAGGATTGCTCTTGAGAAAAAGTCCACTTTAAAGGGGCTGAAGCACAAGGACTCCTGTATGATGGACCGTGAAAGGGTCATGGAATTCATAGACGGAGAAATAAGCCACAGGGAGGAAGATGCCCCTCTTCTGCGCGAGTTTGTGACAGAAGCGATTGAGGAGAATATTACTCCCAGAGTTATTGTGGATTACAGACGTGTGCCCTTCGTTTATCCTGTGGGCAATGTAAGGGTAACGGTGGACTCCGTGATAGGCGCTTCGAGAAACTTTGAGGATTTCTTTTCAAAAGACTTAAACCTCTTCAGAGCCATTCCAATGGGCACTAATGTACTGGAAGTTAAATTCGATGAAGTGCTGCCACACACCATAAGGGAAATGATTAATTCTGCGTCCAATCTCACGCCCACGGCTTTCTCCAAGTATGTGACATGCTTTGATGCGGTGAGATTTATGATGTAGTTAAGGTAAATTTTGTTTTTCTTAAAGAATACGGTCGTTTAATATGATATAATAAGCCACGGTAGGGTGTGATGCCTTACCGTGTTTAATTTTTTAACGGAGTACGAACAATGAAAAAAGCAGTGATTACCGGTATCACCGGACAGGACGGTTCTTATCTTGCGGAGTTTTTGCTTGAGAAAGGCTATGAAGTGCACGGACTTATGCGCCGCCACTCCACCATCAATACAGAAAGAATCGACCATCTTTTAAAAGACAACAGTATCAACGGCAAAAAGTTATTCATGCATTATGCCGATATGACAGACTCTTCGGGGCTTATTGCTCTTATGAGCAAGATTGTGCCTGACGAAGTATATAACCTTGCGGCTCAGTCTCACGTAGGTATTTCTTTTGAGATTCCCGAGTATACCGCAGAGGCTACGGGCGTTGCCACTCTTAAGATTCTTGAGGCCATAAGACTTGCCAATCCCAAGTGCAAGTTCTACCAGGCTTCTACTTCCGAACTTTTCGGAGGTATTCCCGAGACCGCACCCCAGAGCGAGAAGACTCCCTTCTATCCCAAGAGTCCTTACGGAGTAGCGAAGCTTTACTCTTACTGGATTACGGTCAATTACAGAGAGTCTTACAACATGTTTGCCTGCAACGGTATTCTTTTTAATCATGAATCACCCAGGCGTGGCGAGAACTTTGTTACCAGAAAGATTACACTTGCGATTGCGGACATTCTGGCAGGTCGTCAGGACAAGCTTTCCCTCGGCAACATGGATGCCAAGCGTGACTGGGGCTTTGCCGGCGATTACGTTAAAGGTATGTGGATGATGCTTCAGCAGGATGCGCCCGGCGACTACGTGCTTGCCACCAATGAAACCCATACAGTAAGAGAATTCGTTCAGATTGCTTTTGCCAAAGCAGGAGTCGAGTTAAGATTCGAGGGTACCGGCGTAGATGAAAAAGCATACGATGTGAAGACCGGTAAGCTAATGGTTGACGTCAACCCCGAATTCTTCAGACCCGCAGAGGTTGAGTTCCTGTGGGGCGACTGCTCCAAGGCCGAGAAGGTTCTGGGCTGGAAGAGAGACGTAAGCTTCGACGGTCTCGTTGAAATGATGGTAGATTCAGATTTAAAGAAAGCCGGTGTCAGATAGATGAATAAGACAGATAAGATTTATGTAGCAGGTCACAGGGGACTGGTGGGAAGCGCCATCGTACGCAACCTTGAGTCCAAAGGCTACACCAACATAGTTAAAAGAACACACAAGGAGCTTGACCTTACCAATCAGGCGGCAGTTTACGATTTCTTTGCACAGGAGAAGCCTGATGTGGTGGTTCTTGCGGCTGCCAAGGTTGGCGGTATCAATGCCAATAACACCACTCCCGCTGAATTTGCTTACGAGAATATGCAGATTCAGTGTAACGTTATCAATGCAGCTCATGTGAATAAGGTTAAGAAGCTTCTTTTCCTGGGCTCCACCTGCATTTATCCCAGAATGGCGCCTCAGCCCATTCCCGAGGACGCACTTTTGACGGGCCCCCTTGAGGTTACCAATGAAGCTTATGCTATAGCCAAGATTTCCGGCCTTGAGATGTGTAAGTTCTATAAGAGACAGTACGGCGATGACTTTATCAGCTGCATGCCTACCAATCTCTACGGACCTCATGACAATTACGACTTGTCGGGCTCACATGTTATGCCTGCCATGATCAGAAAGTTCCATGATGCCAAGGTTAAAGGCGAAAAGAGCGTTGAACTCTGGGGCACAGGTTCGCCTCTCCGCGAGTTTTTATATGTTGATGATATGGCTGACGCCTGCGTATTCTTACTTGAGAATTACAGCGGCGAGCAGCATGTGAATATCGGTACCGGCAAGGAAGTCACCATTAAAGAGCTTGCCGAAACCGTCAAAAAAACAGTGGGCTATGAAGGCGAAATCGTCTGGAATACAGATATGCCGGACGGAACCCCCAGAAAGCTTACGGACGTTACCAAGCTTCACAACCTGGGCTGGACCCATAAAGTTGAGCTTGAAGAAGGCGTTAAGCTTGCCTACGAGTGGTTTAAAGAAAACGTTGACACAGCAAGACTGTAAAGGAATGTGCCGATGGCGATAGTCGGAATTTTACTGCTTCTTACGGCACCGTTACTCTTCGGTGTCGGAATATCGTGCAAATCCGGAGAAAGAAACGTGGGATGCCTTAAAGGGTATCTCGTGGGTTTTCTTTCTCTTTTTGTGATACTGTTTGCGGAAATTCTCGTAATGCTTAAGCTTGACATAAGCCTGAAGGTGTTTGAGTGGATTGTGGCAGCGACTCCGGCGACCATGGCAGTGGTGGGTGCGCTTCTTGTTGCGCTTAAGCGTCCCGGATTTGCAAGGCCTCAGCTTGAGAAGAGAATGCTTTGGTTTCTGTTGCCGGCGGTGCTTCTTTTTGCGTACTCTTATTGCTACCTGGTGCCTTCTTTTGCCAATGACGATACGCGGGAGTTTGTGGCCACCTCGATTGCTCACGGCAGCGTATATGAGTATTCCACCATGACGGGACGACTCATGACTGCGGGTTTGCCCATATTTAATAAGATTCAGGTGATGCCTGTTCTGTATGTTGTGCTGGCGGATTTTTTCGGGATTTCGGTGAATGTTTCCGCAGGACTTTTGATTCCGGCGGTTGTGTTTGTATTGAACCTTGCGATTGTGTACGCTATCGGCAGGGAACTTGAGGTTTCGGACCGCTCATATTTTATGATTCTTTATATGCTGATTCTCATGGGCGGAACTTACCTTCCGAACTTCGGTGTGCCGGTGACTTTGGGTTATCCCATTCTGAGAGAGGGCTACAGCGGATATGCGGTGGCATACGGTGTGGTAATTCCCGTGACATTGCTTCTTTTGCTGAAAAAGAAGTATTTATGGGCGATAGCGGCACTTGCGACTTCGGTGGCATTTGTGAGAATAGACAGGGTTTTCTTTGCCGTGGTCCATCCCTTTAAGAGCTTTACGGAGATGAATACTGCGGGTAAGCTTGTGGGAATATATGTGGTTGCTGTTGCGGCTGCGCTTGTATTTAGGGCTGTGAAGGGAGTATCGGTGAAGTGGCAGGGGCTTTTGATTCCCGCTGTTTTTGTGGCTTACATCACTGAGAAACTTAAGAATTGCCTAAAGAAAAAGAGTGAATTCATATGGTACTCTGTAGGCGTATCAATGATAATATTGTCGGCGGTTAACTTTGAGCCGTACGATGATTCCGTAACATACTTTGAAAGAAACAGGGCTGAAGCCGGGGTTGAGGCTTGTATCCCTGAGATTAAAGACGGTCTTGTGTGGGCACCTGTCGAGTTTGTTTCTGTGGCAAGGAGGCTCGACGGCAGCATTGAGACATTATTCGGAAGAGACGTCAACAATCCCCTGATGGCCGGAATAAACTACGAAAATGACGGCGAGATGGGCTGGGAATACAGAAATGCAATTTATAATGTGGCACTTAATAAATACGCATATGTAACCCGTTATGACACTGATTATATAGTGCAGGCCGCCCGGGAAGCGGGAGTTAAATATGTGGTGCTTCCTTCGGAAGCGGGCTATACGGTTAAGAGGATGGAAGAACTCGAATGATAAGCATTATCGTGCCGGTCTACAACGCTGAAAAGTTTATAAGAGAAACAATCCAATCTGTTCTTGACCAGACTTACACGGATTTTGAGCTTCTGCTGGTGGACGACTGTTCACGGGACAAAAGTGCTGAGGTTATAGAGTCGTTTGAGGATGAGAGAGTCATTCTTTTGCGTCAGGAGCAGAATGCCGGGGCATATGCCGCCAGAAACCGGGGACTCAAGGAAGCCAAGGGAAGATATATAGCCTTTCTCGATTCCGACGATTGCTGGGAGCCTTGCAAGCTTGAACATGAGATGGCTTTTATGGAGCGTGAGAGTGCGGGCTTTGTTTTTACAGGTTATGAGTTTGCCGATGAGAATTGTGTGGGTACGGGCAAGGTGGTAAGGGTGCCTCGTACCATTAATTTCAGGCAGGCACTTTCCAATACCACGATTTTTACTTCCACGGTTTTAATAGACAGGGAGAAGATTCCCGACGAATTAATAGAGATGCCCCATATCGCCAGCGAAGATACGGCGACCTGGTGGCGGATACTTAAGGCCGGCCATGTGGGTTACGGTCTTGACGAAAATCTTGTGAGATACAGACGCAGCGGCAATTCTTTGTCCGCCAATAAATTTGTGGCGATTAAGCGCATCTGGGGTCTTTACAGAAAAATAGCGGGCCTTTCGGTTGTCGCTTCTGCGTGGTATTTTGTAGGCTGGGCGATTAAAGCGGTAAAAAGACGTATATAGGTGAGACAGGTATGAGCGGTGGCAGGAAGATTTCTTTTGACATTTTAAGAATAATAGCGGCATTCAGTGTTGTAATGCTTCATGTGTGCGGCAATGTAATCTATTCTTCCGCCATAACAGATGCGGAGTTTAAAGCAGCCAATTTCCTGGATTCCGTGAATCGCTTCGGCGTTCCGATTTTTGTTATGATAAGCGGAGCCATTTTTCTTAACAAAGAAAGAGCTTTGGATGTCAAAAGACTCTGGAAGCATAATATCGCAAGAATTATAGTTGCGTACATCTTCTGGAGTTATCTTTATTATGATTTGAACAACCTTATTACCCGGAATCCCGTTATTAAGATCAGGGGAATCAGGGATGTTATCGATGGAATGCTTCATGCGGATTCATATCTTTGGTTTATTCTGATGCTTGCGACCATATATGCACTTATTCCGGTGCTGCGAAAATGGACCGATACCGCGGATAAAAAGAGCGTTGAGTATTTTTTGATTCTGTTTATAATATTCGGAATTTTGCAGGAAACAATCGTTACGGCCGTCGACAGTTCGCTGCTGTCGGATATATCGGGTAAGTTTTATCTGGGCGGAACAATACGGTACTTCGGTTATTTTGTGCTGGGACACTATATTGCGGAATATGGTCTGTCTCACAAAATAAAAAGAATTGTGTATTGGTCGCTTCCGGTGGATATAGCTGCCAATTACTTTATTTCAGCTCTGCTTACTGCCAAAAGGGGAGAGTACCATCCGGGAGTTTATGACAGCTTTGGGTTGTTTACGTTCCTTGAGGTGGTTGCAATCTTTGTATTTGTCAGTGATTTTTGCGAGAAAAAAGCAATATCCGGAGGCGCGGGCAAGTTTACTGTTGCCCTGTCGGCAGATACTTTCGGAATATATCTTTTGCATGAACTTCTGCTTAATGAGTTCGGATTCGGCTTGTCATTCTGGAAATCCGGCAGCAGAATTCCATGGATTATTCCCATGGCGATAGGAACTTTTGCCGTATCTGCCGTAATAATAGCCCTGATAAGGAGAATACCGGTTCTGGGCAAATGGATAGTGTAGGACGGCTGCCGGAAGTATGGCGGCATACTATAGGGTATGGTATAATTAATTGTTAAGGTATTTTAGAGAGGAAATACATGAAAAAACTTGAATCCTTCAAACGAGTAATACAGTTGTTTCTGGCCGGAGTCGGACTGGGACTTCAGGTTCTGCTGTTTATTCATTTTTATTACATTTATTACGCGCCTGAGATTGTAAGACGGCTTCCTTTCTGGAGAATGGGTCATATCGTTATTATCTCGATATTTGCTTTTTTACTCCTGATGTTCTCTTCTTTGTACGGCGCCATGAAAATCGGAAGACTTAAGGCTGCCGAGGTTGTTATTTCGCAGGTTATCAGTACGGGCTTTACCGTAGGACTTATGTATGTGCTGATTTCCCTTATGAGTTTTAATATTCTTTATCCCTGGAACTATTTGAGAATGGTGCTTGAGCAAATGGTTATCGGGGGAGCCTGGGTGCTTTTTGCTTCGTGGGTGTATCCGCATATTTTCCCGGCGAGACGGCTTTTGCTGGTTCACGGCGACAGACCTATAGCTGAGATTGAAGAGAAGTTTGAGTCCAGAAAAGACAAATATATTATCAGCAAGACCATGAACGTCAAAGAAGGTTTTGATGCCATCTGTACCGAAGCAATGGAGCGTTACGACGGCGTGATTATATGGGACATTCCTTCATCGGATCGTAATAAGATTCTTAAGTTTTGCTACGGCAAAAACATAAGAGTTTACATCATGCCCAAGATAAGCGACGTTATTTTGTCGGGTGCCGAACAGCTCCACATTTTTGATTCACCGATTCTTTTGAACAGAGAGTATTCCCTCAGATTTGAGCAGAGATTTTTCAAAAGAATGATAGATATAATCTGTTCGCTGATTCTGATTATTTTAACTTCGCCTTTCATGCTGATTACTGCCATTGCGGTTAAGATGTACGACGGCGGTCATATTCTTTACAAACAGGTTCGCTGCACCGAGGATGCCAGAGAGTTTAAGATTCTCAAGTTCAGAAGCATGCGCGAGGATGCCGAGAAAGACGGCGTGGCAAGACTTGCCAAAGAAAACGATGACAGAATCACACCCGTGGGCAGATTCATCAGAAAATGCAGACTTGATGAACTTCCCCAGCTTTTCAACATATTAAAGGGCGATATGTCCTTTATCGGACCGAGACCAGAGCGTCCCGAGATTATCGCACAGTACCTTGAATCCATGCCGGAGTTTGCGTTCCGCATGAAGGTTAAGGCCGGTCTTGCGGGTTATGCTCAGGTGTACGGCAAATACAATACCACTCCTTACGACAAGCTTAAGCTTGACCTTACTTACATAGAACATTACAGTGTATGGCTTGACATTAAGCTTATGTTCCTCACCATAAGAGTTCTTTTTACACCCGATGCAACCGAAGGTGTGGCCGAGGAACAGGTTACCGCTCTCAGAGCAAGCGCTGAGACGGAAAAGGATGAATAACGAGGATTTCTATGAAGTTTTCGATTATAACGGTGAGTCTCAATTCGGGTTCGAAACTTTTAGAGACTGTTGAGAACATTCTCAAACAGACCTGCAGAGACTTCGAAATTATAATTAAAGACGGCGGTTCAACGGATGGCTCTCTTTCAAAGGTTAAGGATTTAAACTCTCCCTTTGTTAAGATTTACGAGGAACCTGACAGCGGCATATACGATGCCATGAACAGGGCGGTTAAATATGCTTCCGGTGAATATGTACTTTTTTTGAATGCCGGTGACAAGTTCTATTCGGGAGACGTGCTTGAGAGGATAGCTCTTATGGATTTGCCGGATAAAGGTACCATTGTGTACGGCGACACCTATTTTGTGGCCTGGGATTCTTTGTCCAAGGCTCCGCCTGTTATTACCGGTTCGGTGTGCTATCGTAACATACCGTGCCATCAGGCTATTTTCTATTCGAGAGACACTTTGCTTGAGCGCGGCTTTGATACTTCGTACAGGATTCGTGCCGACTTCGAGCATTTTGCATATTCTTTTTTTGAAGCTCACAGAAAGTTTATTTATGCGGGCTTTCCCATCTGCCTGTATGAAGGCAACGGGGTATCGGAATCCAAGGCCAACAAGCGCCTTGACAAAGAGGAATACAAGCGAGCCGTAAGGACCAACATCCCTATGGGCAAGCGCTTTGTATACAGGGCAACGCTTATTCTTACGTTGCACCGTTTGAGGGGAGCTCTTGCGAGAAATCCCAAGACCGCTCAGTTTTATCAAAAAATAAAAGGAAAATTCTACGGATGAGAGTTTTGTGGCTGTGTAACATAATACTTCCGTCTGCGGCAGAAGAACTTCACCTGAAGGCCTCCAATAAAGAAGGATGGCTTTCGGGTATTTGTGATGTTGTTAAGGAGAATAAGGATTTCGAACTCGGAATCGCCTTTCCCGTACCTGAGAGCTTAGACGGATGTTCTTTTGACAAAGAAGGCATACATTACTTCGGATTCTACGAAGATACGGCTCATCCCGAGACATATGATTCAAGCCTCGAGACAAGACTCAAGGGGATACTTAAGGAGTTTGAGCCCGATATGGTGCACATATTCGGCACTGAGTTCCCCCATACACTGGCGATGTGCAGATGCATGCAGGATAGGCCGGAGAGGGTGCTCGTGGGGATTCAGGGAGTGCTTGAGATATACAAGGACCATTATTTCGATGGTTTGCCCACAAGAGTGATTAACAGAGTAACCTTCAGGGATTTTGTCCGCAAGGACAGTCTCAGGCGACAGCAGAAAAAATATGCCGACAGAGCTGTCAATGAAGTTGAGGCGCTTAAGATTACAGGCAATGTGACCGGCAGAACGCCTTTTGACCTTGAGTTTACGGCTGGCGTCAATCACAATGCGCGGTACCATTTTATGAATGAGACTCTTCGCCCCGAGTTCTATGAGGGCGGCTGGAATATAGGCATGTGTGAGCCTCACAGGATTTTCTTGAGTCAGGGCAATTACCCAATTAAGGGGCTTCATGTGATGCTCAAGGCAGCAGACATACTGAAAGAGAAATATCCGGATATTAAGATTTTTGTGGCGGGAGACAAGATTACCGCTTATGAGACTTTAAAAGACAAACTTAAGATCAGCTCTTACGGCAAATACATACTTGAACTTATCAGAGAATACGGGCTTGAGGATGTGGTTTCTTTTACCGGCAGCCTGACGGGTGAAGGCATTAAGGAGCAGCTGCTTAAGTGCAGTGTGTTCGTGTGTCCTTCGTCAATAGAGAATTCCCCTAATTCTCTGGGAGAGGCTATGATACTGGGAGTTCCGTGCGCTGCTGCGGAAGTGGGCGGCATACCCGGAATTTTCAAGAAAGATGCCGACGGACTTTGTTTTGCGGGCGGTGATTACAAGGGACTTGCGGAGTGCGTGGACAGAATATGGAGCGATGAGGCGATGGCACTTTCTTTTTCGGAGAAGGCCTCCATGCATGCGCATATAACACACAACCCGGACCTGAATTATAAGAGACTTTTGGAAATATACAGCGAGATAGCGGAATGCAGATAACATTTGTGTCCAATTACATAAATCACCATCAGACTCCTGTTTCGGACGAGCTTTACAAGCTTACGGGAGGCTCGTATACCTTTATTCAGACCGAGCCCATGGAGCAGGAGCGCATCAACATGGGATGGGACAAGAGCGCTGCGGAGCGGCCTTACGTAAAGCTTTATTATGAGGACCGGGAAGCCTGCGACGAGCT